>SVTN01000033.1 GCA_015063765.1 Oscillospiraceae bacterium
TGCGGAATCTGTCGTTAATTAACAACAGACCCCGCAAATGTTTAAATTTTATTTCTGCTCAGGATTCTTGGAATTTGGAATTGCAACGTTTTCGTTAAAAGTGTTGCACTTCAATTGACAATTCACTGATTTACTGTATGTAAACTGTAGACATCCGCTTCGCAGGTGATGCAAGTGCTGTTTTCAGCGGATTGCATTGTGCCGCAGTGCATACAGATGCAGGTGGTGGCATCGGACAGATGCGCAGGATACGGCAAGGCAGAGTGACACAGAAGGGTGTCGCCGATTTTAAACAACTTCTCGTATTGCGGGGGACAGAAGATCACTTGCGTTGCTCCGTTCTCGTCGGTGATCGCAATCAACAGCTTGTACACTTCGGCAAGAGCATATTTGTGGGATGTGCCAAACACAGCCCCCGAGCCCTTTCTTGGAACGATTTCGCGATCCTCTTCCATTCTTGCAATCTTTCCCAAAAAGATCTTTTGATTTTTGATTTTTCTCTGTAAGACACAAAACGGTACAACGATTGCCGCCACGGCAATAATCCATGTGATGATCCACTGGGCGGTTTTGAATTTTGCCAGTATACATAGAAGGAATGCAAACACAAAAACGCCTGCGGCATAGATAAAAACTTTTTTCTGCGCTTGCTTGTGCTTTGAACGGATTGCCTCGGTAATATGCGCGTCGGTTTTCATTTTTTTCAAAATCGCAGTATACATCTTTCCCCTCCGTTTAAATTGCGGCGTTGTCACGATTCAATTATAGCATGTATATACGCATGTGTCAAGGCGTGGCTACTTCATCAAGCTTTTTAAATAAGTCAATGAGTTTTCCAAATGAATATAAAAATTTTCTAATAAAAAATTTATTGGTTCACGAAATTCAACCTTTCCGATTAGAACGGAGAAGAGCGCTGTTCTTGCAGATCTTACGCCCTCCGAGAGGTTAGTCACGCCACTTGATGTAGTCGTCGTATTCCTCTTGACTGTGAAATCTGGCTTCGTCGTGATAGGGATTGAGGTCCGTATCGGGCTTCGGCACGATGCTCACGTGCCCCCGATTTACACGCCCCGAATTGCTGTAATTGGTAAAGTCATAATCTCCCAACTGGTATTTCCCCGCCGTGATGGGAAAGGGCACATATTTAGCGCAATCAAAATGGACGGCGTAATATCCCACCACGCAGCCATCCGATACCGCAAAGTTCTCCGCATCCAGAGGGTCATATAATGTATCCCCCTCGTAATCATCAGGATTCGGCCCCTCTTGATGAAGATCTCTCGCCTGCCACACCGAGCAAAGTGTCAAGATCTCCTGCTCCAACGCCGCGGGAATTTCCGCCTTCGGTGTTTTGTCAGCATGAAAGGCTTGCCCCTTCTTCAAAACGTAGCATTTCATTGCGCTGTCTCCTTTTTTGTGAAAATTCGGTTTCATCCGCAATTTCATCATAGCATATCCCCGCGCTCTTTGTCAAGAGCCTTTCGCGGCATAAAGCGTACCGATAAAAGGCAAAAAACACCCGAGAGGGTGCTTTTTGTTTTCTGTTGGTGGAGCGTGGTGAACGAAAGTCGAACCCGATTAGCTACCCTTCGTTACGTGGAGATACATGCTTTCCACGTCGGGCCCCATATTGATCGGCTTGATGGACACCTCCGGGTGAAGATTTTTGTAGACAACAAATATTTGATGCGCGAAGCCCTGACCCATCCAGCTAACATCCTCGAAATCAAGAACGACCTCTTCAAAGCTTTCGAGTCGGTTGCAGATGCGTTTGGCTTGTGAACGCGAAACGGGGGCAGAATCAAAAATGCTTTTTAGCGGAATTTTCGTTGTTGTAAAACCACCGTCGTCATTGGAAAATGCGTCAAAAACCTCGCGCGCCGTCCTATTGGTGAAATTCGAAAGCGACATAAACACGCATGTGCCATCCGTATCCTCATCAACACTCAGAAAATTGTCGTTGCTGTACTTCGTTGTCGTGAAAATCTTTCCGTCGGAAGAAATGAGAAAAGAATCCATCATTCTTGATGTGAAAAATATTCCTTCGCCGGAATGTCTTGCCGCATCGGTGGTCAGCTTTCCTTTAAAAAGTTCACAAACTGCTTCGTCAAGACTTGCAAGAGAAAAATGCGCTTTGATCTTTTCAAAAATTCCAATGCCGTCATCAAGAACGCAAACGTACGTCTTAAAATAATTGTGTGCAACGATCACCTGCATGTTTTCCGCACCGGAGTGATCGATCACGTTATTTACCATTTCGCTTAACGCATATTCCCATATGTGTTTGACGTTCTCCCCCAAATGGCTGATCTGATTTTTGAGGCATTTCTCGTACGCAATCATATCGGACTGCAATTCGCCTGCGTTCCTTTGAAAGAGATAACTGTTTCGCTCCGTGACGAGCGCATACTCTCCGCGCTTGTGCTTTTCTATGATTTTGTCGGCTATGAGCTCATTTAAATAACTGTGGACGGTGTTTGTGCTGATGCCAAAGGCTTCGGCAACAACGCTTGACAGGCTTTGCGTGCCCGAAGATATTTTTTCAAGAATATAAAGCACGATGGCTTTTTTCTTTTCCGCACTGTATTTCATAACGCATCCCCTTTCACACCGTTATTATATACTATTTTTTCGAGAAAGTCAACAAAAATAACTTAAAAAATAAAATTTATTACTCTTAAAACAATTTTTATTACTCTTCTTTCGGTTTATCAGTAATAACTCTGTAAAAAAAGCGAGTCGCGCGGCTCGCTTGTGCGAGCACAGATTCGCTCGCGCTGGATTATGTGCCTTCGGCTCAAACCGGTTCGGCGCAAGATCAAAGCCACGGAAAGCCACCAACACAAAAAGGCACTCCGCAAGGAAGTGCCTTTTTGTTTTCTGGTGGGGCCCACTTCCTGAAATATAGTCGTCTGCCGTCGCCTGCGCCCGCTCGGCTCGGCATACTCCTTATTTCAGTTAAGCGCTGCGCAAAAACAGTTATTAATTGTTTTTGCTTGCTTACAACGGGGACTCGCCTCCCCTTCGGAGAGCGAGCCCTCGGACACCAACACAAAAAGGCACTCCGCAAGGAAGTGCCTTTTTGTGTTGGTGGGCCATCGGGGACTCGAACCCAGGACCAACCGGTTATGAGCCGGGAGCTCTAACCAACTGAGCTAATGGCCCGTGCGCTAAACGCAATAATTCATCATAACAAACAAATGTGAACAAAAATCTATTTATTTGTTGACTTTTTATAACAGTGAAACTGTGCGTTATAAAAAGAGGAGAACCGTAAAACGGCTCCCCGAAGGGTTATTTTTTATGATATTCGACGAACAGATCGTTTGGCGTACACTCCAAAATGTCGCAGATCGCCTTCAGGTTTTCAAATTTAATTGCGCTTGTTTCGTTTTCTAAGATCTTTTTGAAATTCTGATAGCTGAGCCCAAGCTGCATGTAAAGCCAATATCTGGTCTTGCCTTTTTCCTTCAGTATTTCGTCAATTCGAAAATGCACAGTAACCACCCCACGCATTATGTAATGTCTACATTATATATGACCTTTTCTGTTGACAAATAGACTTTCACATTATATAATGTATACATTAGATACGGGTTATGCATGGATATGGAGGGGTTGTTTTGATCGTTGCATTTTGTGGACATTCAAGCTATGTTCAAAGCATAGATGATGAGAAAAAGGTGCTTGCGCTTTTGGAAGATTTGGTTGGGGATAAACCGTGTGAGCTTTTTCTTGGTGAATATGGGTCATTTGATAGCTTTGCATACAGGTGCGCCAAAAAGTTTAAAGGGGCACGCCTTGACCGAACACTTGTGTTTGTGACACCGTATCTTTCTGAAAAGTATCATAAAAACAATACGGAAAATGCGCGCGATCGGTTTGATCAGGTTCTTTATCCACCGCTGGAGAGTGTACCGTTGCGATACGCAATTTCAAGGAGAAACCGATGGATCGCCGAACAGGCTGATGTTTTGATTGCCTTTGTCACGCATGCATACGGTGGCGCGTACACCATGTATCGGCACGCAAAGCGAAAGGGGTGCGCGGTTTATAACATTGCGCCGCAGGGGATTGAGTGAAAGAAAAAAGCACACGACTGTGTGCTTTTTTCTATTATCGATTACTTTTCGATCACGAATTGCTCGTCTTCCTTCAGATCAACAACGGTGCAATCGTTCATGTAGGTGCAAGAGGGAAGCACGATCATCGCGGCGAGCTCGGGGACGTTGGCGGGCAGGGGAGCGAGGTGCCAAACGCAGGGCATCATCTTGATGAGGGTGTTCTTGGGAACGAGGAACGCACGGGTGTACTCGGGCAAGGGCTTGCCTGCGGAGGGGGGCGCGACGTGCAGGATCATATCGTCGTTTAAGGGCATGATGATCTCGGCGGTCGTGGTGTGGTACTCGATCTGGGTGACGTGCATCACGTCGGGCTTCTTGACGAGGATGGGAGAAAAGGCGAGAAGACCGTCTGTACAGGTGGTGAGGCGGTCGGGGAAGAAGCGGTGCAATTCACCCGAGAGAGGGTAGCCAGTGGGGGTGTCCATCTTGTAATATTCGCCGAAGGGGGCGAACGCTTCCTTGGTCAGGGCTTCAACTTTTACGGTTTTCATCGGAAAGCACTCCTTTGTTTTTATTGACAAAAAAAGTATATCATAAACTTCTTTTAAAAGCAAGTGTTTTTGGAGATAACACTTGATTTTCCCCCAAAAACGTGATAAAATAAAGAAAATACAGCATAAGGAAGGTTCCCATGAAGCTTGTAACACAAACCGAATATCTGGCAAGCCGCTTTGGCCTTGTGGGCGCTGTGGAGCGAATCGCAGATGCGGGCTACGACGGCATTGATTTCTCTGCGTTTGCCGCAGAAGAGTATTATACGGAGGGGGCGCACGCGGAAAGCTTTTATACCGAGATCCGTGCCCGTGCCGAAGCAAAAGGCATTTCCTTCGTGCAGGCGCACGCGCCGCACGGCAGCTCCTTTGTCGACGAGGCGGCGACCGAAAAGCGCTTCCAAGAGATCGTTTGTTCCATGAAGAATGCCTCTCTCTTGGGGGTTGAGCGTATTGTTGTTCATCCTTGTCAGCATATTCATTACGTTTTAGATCCTACAGCGCCCGAGCGTCTGTTTGAGATCAATATGAAGTTTTACCGTCGATTGCTTTCCTATGCCGAGGAATACGGCATTCGCGTGATGACGGAAAATATGTGGAATTTTGCTGACAACGTCATCGTACATTCCACCTGCTCCCGCCCTGCCGAGATGATTCGCTATTTTGACGAGATCAATCACCCGCTTTTTGGCTGCTGTCTTGACATCGGACACACAGCCCTCGTGCGCGAGGATGCGGCGGCATTTATCCGTGCACTTGGTGCCCACCGTTTGGAATGCTTACACGTGCATGACGTCGACGGAACGAACGACAACCATACCGCGCCCTATTTTGGCGGCGCGATCGGCTGGGAGCGCGTGATGGAGGCACTCGCCGAGATCGGATACCGTGGCAACCTTACCTATGAAGCGGATTGCTTTTTCAACAACCTCCCCGAGGCGGTGGCATCGGAAGCCACGCGCTTGATGGCGGCGATCGGACGCCATCTGATCGGCAAATTTGAAGCTTTCCAAACCCCTGTAATTTGAATAAAACGAACACGGAAAAGCAAAAAATAAAAGGCGTGCTAAGGCACGCCTTTTTTTGTAATTTTATTTACTTATAACAGCAAAAACGAAAACTTAAGTTTACAATTTAAGGGTTAATTCCGTACCCGAGCTTGGAGATCACGGGCAAGGCAAACGCCTTGTAGGGACCCGTTTCCGCCAGCATGTTTGGCTTGTGGGTCTCCCCGAAGGCTTTGCCGTCGCACACGGTGTCGCTTCCGACAAGAAGGTAGGAGTTTTTCTTGGTGGTATCGTTCCATGTCGTGTCAACGGCGTAGAGCGTGCCGTCGATAAAGACGCCGTTCCACATGTGTCCTTCGCCGTTCGGCTCCTCCTCGGTGTAGGCGTAGCCGGGGATGCAAACGACGTCCAGCCCTGCGCGCTCCGCGAGATAGTCAAAGGCGCGCGCATAGCCCTCGCAGACGCATTTGCCGTCCACGAGCGCGCCGATGATGCTCGAGCGGTTGGGCGCGTCAAGGTCGTATTCGATGCGCGATGTGAGGTAGGTGTTGATATATGCCACCTTTTCGGCGACGGTCGCACCGAGCGGCACAAAGCTCTTGACGGCGGCTTCGAGGGCTGCCGTTTTCTCTGCGATCGCATCCACGGTCATGCTTGAGATGAGGGTGACGGTGAGCTTTTTCAGCGAAACGATCCCGTTTTCGTCGCTCTCCACCGAGATGTCATAGGAATATTTGCTGTGGTCGAGCCAGAAGAGGGTCGGAGAATCAAGCCATGCGGCATACAGCGCATTCGCCGTGAAGACGCCGATGTCGTCACTCAGCTGATCCATTTCCTCATCGGTGGGGGCTCTGCCTTGACAAAGCCTTGGCAGCTCGGGAAGGGTGATCTCCAAAGCCTCCGTTCCTGCGGGGGCGGCGAGGAGGGCGTCATAGATGGCTTTTTCGTTGGGGGAAAGCTGATCGGCGTAGGTCGCTTCGAAGGCGTCCTTGGTCACGACGGTGTAGACGGTGGGGGTGAAGGGCTCGCCGCTATCGCCGTCGTTTCCGTCGGGGCTCAGAAAGGGAAGCTCACAGCCGAAGAGCCCCAATGAAAGCGAGAGGACAAGCAGTAAAAGGATCAGCCGCTTGGTCATGCGCATGGCGTTTGTGCTCCCTTCGACAAGGCTTGCGCTTCCTTTTTGCGCTTGGTATATTCCACCTTTGCCCTTTTGCGTGCGGATTTGGTTTCCGCAGGGGACATGTCGCTCTTTTTGATATCCTTCTTTGCTTGCTTGTAGAGGCGCTTAGCGTAGATGCGCTCGTATTCGCCGGGGCGCGCCCATTCGCGGATGATGGGGTTCTTTGAGGGACCCTCTAGCTTCGTGGGATCGGCAAGGTACTCCTTGAAGCGGGCAAAGGCAACGGCAAAATAGCTGCCGCCGCAGATGCGCTCATCCATCGACACGCCGAAGGCAAGACAGCGCTCAAAGTGTACGTTGCTGCCGTGGCGCACGGGGATCTCCTTGGTCTTACCGATGGTGAGGGCGACGCTCGTCGTGCCGAAATCGTAGATGTGGTGATAAATGTGTCCCGCGCCGATGGAGGCGAGGTTGGATACTAGGATAGAGGAGTGGAAGGGCGAGAGGTTGATGATCGACCTCGGAAGAAGACCGTAACGGTCAAGAATACGTGCAGAGGTCGCGACGACCGAGAGCAGTCCCGGCACCTTCGTCAAGATGCGTGCCGTGGTATCGGTCGCATTGGTGTCGCCGTCCTGACGGTTGCTGTCCACGAAACGGTCAAGCGTCTTTTGCACGGCGAAGACGTCGTCCTCTAATTCGAAGGTCATTTTGCTGGTTGCGGCTTCGTCGCCGTTCGGCTTCAAGACCACCATGCAAACGGCGCATTCCTTGCGCGCGTAAGGCTTTTTGTTGACGAAAAAGCGGTTGAGCAGGGGAAACTCCGCCACCGTGCGCACGTAGGCGGCGAGAATGACGCCAAGGTGGGAAAGGCGAATGCCCTCGCCTCTCTTTTCGCGTATGTAGGCGCTGATGGGCGCGAGGGGTACGTCGACCTCCGTCGTGTTCAATGCGTCGTAGCGTTTATTCATGATATAGGCGCCCACAAGATAAGAGGGTGGGGCGTCCTTGATTCTTTTACCGTCTTTTCGCATGATAACGGTTTGCTCCTTTCGGTGAAGAGTGCTTCATAGGCTGACACCATATTATACTACAAAAAATCGTTTTTTGCAAGGGTTCGGCGTTGAAAATATGGGCAAAAACTTTCGAATGACACTTGATTTTGTAAGATATATATGATATAATAAAATAAATAACTATATTTTACGGAGGATTACCCCTTGAAATGTCCAAACTGCGGCTTTTCTGACAGCCGCGTGCTTGATAGCCGTCCCACCGAGGAGGGCAACAGCATTCGCCGCCGCCGTGAGTGCGCCGAGTGCGGAAAGCGCTTTACGACCTATGAGGTGATCGAAACCACTCCCATCACCGTCATCAAAAAGGACGGAAGCCGTGAGTTTTTTGACAGCAACAAGCTGCGCAAGGGCATCATGCACGCCTGCGAAAAGCGTCCCGTGGACGTGAGTGCGCTTGTCGCTACCATCGAAAGGGAGCTGCAAAACGCGATGATCACCGAGATCGCTACCGAGAAGATCGGTGAGATGGTGATGGCACACTTAAGAACCTTGGATGCCGTTTCCTACGTGCGCTTTGCATCGGTCTATCGTGAATTTAAGGATGCGGACACCTTCCTCGAAGAGATCAACAAGGTCATCCGCGGCGATAAAAAGGAGAAAAAGGGCAAATGTTAAAGAGTATGACCGCCTTCGGGCGGGGGCAGATCGAGTGGGAGGATAAGACCATTACGGTGGAGCTCCGCTCGGTGAACAGCCGTTATTTCGACTGCAACGTAAAGCTTCCGCGCGCATATGCGATGTTCGAGGACAAGATCAAGACGCATCTGCAGAAGAACGTTCTTTCCCGCGGAAAGCTGGACGTTTCGGTTTCGGTGCAGGGGAAGGGAACGACCGTTTCCTCTGTTGCCCTAGACGAAGAGTATTTGACGGGCTATCTTGCCGCTCTTGCGCGCCTGCGCGACGAGTACGGGCTTAAGGACGACATCTCCGTGATGAAGGTCGCCGAAAACCGTGACGTTTTCACCGTGGTCAAGACGGAGGAGGACGTCAGCGAGGATTATGCGCGCATCGAAGAGGTGATGGCGCTTGCCGCCGCCGACCACAGCGCTATGCGCTGTGCCGAGGGAGAACGCATTGCAAAGGACCTTACGGAAAAGGTGGAGAACATCCGCGCTCTCGCAAGGAAGATCGCCGCACGCTCGGAGGAGGAGATCGTCCTTTACCGTGAAAAGCTGGAGGGACGTCTTCGCACCGTGCTTGCCGAGCATGCCCTCGCCCCCGATGAGGGACGCGTGCTGACCGAATGCGCTATCATGGCAGACCGCCTCGCTGTGGACGAGGAGCTCGTCCGACTTGACAGCCACTTTGCCGCCTTTGCCGAGATCTTGAAGGCGAAGGAGCCTGCGGGCAGAAAGCTTGATTTTCTGATGCAGGAGATGAACCGCGAGACCAACACCATCGGCTCGAAGTGCTCCTCCTCGGTGATCGCCGCACACGTGGTGGATATCAAGTGTGAGCTTGAAAAAATCCGCGAGCAGATCCAAAACATTGAATAAAAAGCGAGGTCCGTGATGAAATTTATTAATATCGGATCGGGCAATATGGTGGCGGCAGAGCGTGTCATTGCGCTTGCATCCCCCGACAGTGCCCCCATCAAGCGCCTCGTTTCCGAGGCAAAGGAGGAGGGACGGGTGATCGACGCCTCCTGCGGTCGTCGCACGAGAACGGTCATCGTGACCGACAGCGATCACGTGATTCTCTCGGCGCTTCGCCCCGAAACCATTTCCAACCGTCTTTACGACAGCGATGCCGCGGACACGGACGACGAAGAGGACACGCCCGTATAATTTCCGTTTGCGGTCGCTTTATCTGTTTTTCACCGCCCATAAGGGCTCACTACAAAAATATTTTTCTAAAGAAAGGCATATATCATGATCAAAGACAATCGCATGATCTACCCCCCTATTCCCGAGCTGACCGAAAACTACCGTCACAACCGCTACGAGCTGGTCATTGCTGTCGCTAAGGGCGCACACAAGGTGACGGGTGAGTACCTTTCCATGCGTGCAAACGCCGAGCGTATGATCGCTGAGGAAAAGGTGGATAAGCCCATGCTCTCTCTCATCGATCCCGAATACCGCGACCAGAAGGCGATCCGCATTGCCATCTCCCGTCTGCACGAGGGAAGATACCGCATGGAAAGCACGCCCGCAGAGGCGGAGCCTAAGGAAGACTAATACGCGAGATCCTTTTCGCGTGCTTGAACTTTAGAGAAAGGGAACCGGGTATGCTCTTAATTGCCACAGTTCGTCTTTTTGACGTGCCGTATTCGGCGGATAAGGATTACGACTACCGCTTAGCAGCTGTAGCCCCGACGGTCAACGTCGGACGGCTTGTGCTCGTTCCCTTCGGCGCCTCCAACCGCCCCTCGTATGCCGTGGTTACATCGCTTCGCGAGGCGGAGAGGGAAGAGCGCCCCTTAAAGGAGATCTACGCCGTGCTGCCCGAGGATTATCGCGTGACCGAGGAGATCCTTCGGCTATGCTTTTTCCTCTCCCATCACACCCTATGCAGTGTGGGCGACGCGGTACGCGCCGCTTTTCCCGTGGCGGCTCTCGGTGATTTGCGCGAGGTCTACCGCGCGAAGGGGGTTGCCCCCGCTCCTGTCAAGACCAAAAGAGATCGGGTGCTGTCGTATCTCTCTGCACAGGGGGATACCACCCGAAAGGCGCTGGAAACAGCGCTCGGTGCGGACACGGTCAAAAACACGCTGTCCGCTCTCGTGAAGGAAGGACGGGTGGAACGCGTGTTTCTGCGCGCACCCTCGTTAGCACCCAAAACCAAGCGGTTTTATACCCTCATCCCGACGGGCGACGCGCGCCGTGCGCTTTTGCGCGGGGACGGTCCCTTGAACGAGAAGCAACGAAGCATTTGTCTTTTTCTCGATGCGGAGGGCGGTCTTTTTGAAAAGGAGATCCTTGACCGCTTGAATATTTCCGAATCCCCGCTCCGCACGCTTGTTCATCGGGGCATTTTGGCGGTAGAGGAGCGCGTGATCGCGCGAGATCCGTACGCCCGTCTTTCCCAAAAGAGAGATACGTCGCCCGTGGCGCTTTCCCGTGCGCAGAGTGCGGCGTATGCCGAGGTCGAAGCCGTCCTTGATCAAAAAAAGCCCGCCTGCGTGCTTTTGCACGGTGTGACGGGAAGCGGCAAGACCAAGGTGATGATAAAGCTGCTTGACCGCGTCCTCTCCGAGGGCGGGCAGGCGATCCTTCTCGTACCCGAGATCGCACTCACCCCTCAAACGGTGGGCATCTTCTGTGCCCGCTACGGCGAGAGGGTTTCGGTGCTTCATTCCTCGCTTTCCGCGGGGGAGCGGTACGATGCTTACCGAAAAATATTAACGGGGGGCTCCGATCTTGTCATCGGCACGCGGAGCGCCGTTTTTGCGCCGCTTCCCCGTCTTTCGCTCATCCTCATTGACGAGGAGCATGAGCATACCTACAAATCCGACGCATCCCCCCGTTATCACACGCGTGACGTTGCGGCGTTTCGCTCGGGAGAGCATAGTGCGCTCACCCTGCTTGCGTCCGCTACGCCCTCGATAGAAAGCTATTACAAGGCGAAGACGGGGAAATATACGCTCGTTTCGCTCACAGAGCGTTACGGCGGCACGCTTTTGCCCGTGACCGAGATCGTCGATATGCGTGACGAGCTCCGCGCGGGAAATTTGTCCCCCATCAGTCGCCGCCTGCATGAGGCGATCTCCGATACGGTGGCGGACGGAAAGCAAGCCATTTTGTTTCTCAACCGACGCGGCTACCATAAAGCGGTCAGCTGCAAGGCGTGCGGTGAAGCACTCCTTTGTCCGCATTGCTCGGTGTCCTTTACCTACCATTCGGGATATGGCGGAAATTACCTTCTTTGCCATGCCTGCGGCACCAAGCAGGCGATGCCGAGGGTCTGCCCCTCTTGCGGAGGGGAGCATCTTTCCTTCCTCGGCGCGGGTACGCAGAAGATCGAAGCGGAGCTGTCGCAGGAGGGAGAGGGCGTTCGCGTTTTGCGCATGGACGCCGATACCACGACCGAAAAGACGGCGTACGACCGTATTTTAAACCGCTTCCGCGCGAAGGAAGCCGACCTGCTTCTCGGCACCCAGATGGTGACTAAGGGACACGATTTTCCCGACGTTGCCCTCTCGGGCGTGCTTCTTGCCGATGCGTCGCTCTATACCCACGATTTCAGAGCCGCCGAGCGCACCTTTTCCTTGCTCACCCAGGTCATCGGCAGAGCGGGAAGAGCAGGGGAAACGGGGCACGCCATCGTGCAGACCTATTCTCCCGAAAACCGTGTGATCCGCCTTGCGGCAGAGCAAGATTATCCCGCCTTTTACGAGGAGGAGATCACCCTGCGCCGCGCCCTCGGCTATCCGCCCTTTTGCGACATTGCCGTCGTCAGCCTTTCGGGGACGGACGAAAAAGCGCTTCTGTCGCTTGCCTCCGAGGCAAGAGAGCATATCCTTTCGCTCTTCCGCGCGGCAGAGGGCGCACCGACCTACGCCCTTTACGGACCGCTTGAGGCAGGTGCATACAAGGTGGCGGAGAGATATCGCCTGCGGCTTCTCGTTAAATGCCGCCTGTCGCCCACCGTTCGCCGCCTGTTCGGTGAATTTCTCGCAAGCTTTACGAAAGAACATTCCGCCGTCAGCGTGACGGTTGATTTTAATCCAACAGAAACTTAACAAATCCGAGGTAAACCATGGCACTTTTGAACATTGTAAAAGAGGGCGATCCTCTTCTTCGTAAGACCAGCCGTCCGATTGAGGAGATCACCCCGAGGATCCTCACTCTGCTTGACGACATGAAGGACACCATGCATGCGGCAAACGGCTGCGGCCTTGCGGCGGTGCAGGTCGGCGTTTTGCGCCGCGTTGTCGTCATTGAGGTGGAGGACGGAAAGATCTACGAAATGATTAATCCCCGCATCGTCTTCCGTGCAGGCAGACAGGAGGCGGAGGAGGGCTGTCTTTCCGTTCCCGGAAAGTGGGGCATCACCGCGCGTCCCGCCCGTGTGACGGCGCGCTATACCGACAGACACGGCAAGGAATGTGAGCTACGCGGCGAGGGACTGCTTGCACGCGCCATCTGCCACGAGCTTGACCATCTGGACGGAAAGCTCTTTACCGACGTTACACTCCGTTATATCGAGAGCGAGGAATAAAGCATGAAGGTTCTTTTTATGGGCACGCCTGAGATCGCCGCGACGGCACTCGAAGCACTCCTTAAAGATGGCTTTGAGGTTGTTGGCTGTGTTTCTCAGCCCGACCGCCCAAAGGGACGCGGCATGGTATTGACGCCGCCCCCCGTAAAGGTGCTGGCAGAGGCGCACGGAATTCCCGTGTTTCAGCCCGACACCTTGAAGGACGGTGCGTTTTTACCCGTCCTTGAAGCACTTTTGCCCGATGTGATCGCCGTTGTGGCGTACGGCAAGATCTTGCCTGAGTATGTTCTCTCCTTTCCCAAATACGGCTGTGTCAATCTGCACGTTTCCCTGCTTCCGAAATACAGAGGTGCGGCACCCATGCAACGCGCCGTGATGAACGGTGAGCGTGAAACGGGCGTTACCACCATGAAGATGGACGTGGGACTTGATACGGGAGATATTCTTTTTGTCGAGAAATTCCCCATCGGGGAAGAGGACACCTTTGAAACGGTGCACGATACCTCGGCACGCATCGGCGGCGCTCTTCTTTCAAAGACGCTCCGTGCGCTCGAAGAGGGCACCGTCACTCCCACTCCCCAAGACCACTCGCTGGCGACCTACGCCGATAAGATCACCAAAGAGGAGTGTGCCATTGATTTTTCGCTTCCCGCGCACACCCTTCACGCACGTATTCGCGGACTTTCTCCCATTCCCCTTTCCTTCACACACCTGCCAAACGGCAAGCTGTTGAAGGTGGTTTCAGCTTCCCTTACGGAAGGGCACGGCAAATGCGGTGAGATCATCCGCTCGGAGCGTGACGGCTTTGTCGTTGCCTGCGGTGAGGGCGCCCTTCTCATCCGCACCGTCGTTCCCGAGGGCAAGGGTAAAATGTCCGCCGCCGATCTCGTGCGCGGACGCGGTGTCGCCGTCGGCGACATCCTCGCATGATGACGGTACGGCATACGGCGCTCGCGCTTTTGACGGCTCTTGAGGAAAGAGGCGGCTTTGCCAATCTCCTTCTTTCGGACAGCGTGCTTGCCCGTGTCGGGAAGGATGCACCGCTTTTGACCGCCCTTTTCTATGGGACGGTGGAGCGGCGCTTGACGCTCGACTATGCCATCGGCGTCCTTTCGGGACGCGATACGGCAGGGCTATCTCCCCATACCCGCAATCTTTTGCGGCTTGGACTTTACCAGATCTACTTTATGAACATTCCCGCCCATGCGGCAACCGACAAAACGGTGTCGCTCGGCGAAAATAAGGGGGAGCGTGCGCTTGTCAACGCCATCTGCAGACGCGCCGCGAATACCCCGTTGCCTCTGCCGCCGCGTGAGAGGACGGCAAGACACCTATCGGTGAAATATTCCTTTCCCCTGTCGACCACGAGATTTTTCCTCTCTCTGTACGGGGAAGCGGAAACAGAGGCGCTTTTCTCCGCATTCAACGCCGTATCGCCCTTGACCTTGACGGTCAACGAAGCGAAAACGACGCGGGACGAATATCTGTCCTTGCTCCGTTCGGCAGGCTTTTCTGCCGAAGCGACGGCATATGCAAGAAGAAGCATACGCCTGTCGTCCAGCGTATCTCCCGAGCGGCTTCCGCACTTTGCGGACGGATATTTCCTCGTGCAGGACGAGGCGTCCTCGCTTGCTTCAGAGGCGCTTGGTGCGCAAAAGGGAGATGTTGTGGTTGACGTTTGCTCTGCCCCCGGCGGAAAGATCCTTTCCACCGCCGCATCGGTGAGGGGAGAGGGGGCGTTTTACGCCTTTGATCTCCATGCGAGCAAGCTTCCCCTGATCCGCGAGAGTGCCGAGCGGCTTGGGCTTCCCGTCAGCGTTGCGCCCTGCGACGCCACGGTGGGCGACCCCTCGCTCTTCGCCAAAGCGGACAAGGTGATTTGTGACGTGCCCTGCTCGGGGCTCGGCGTGCTTGGCAAAAAGCCCGATCTCAGATATCGAGAAAAAAGCGAGGAGCTTTCCCCGCTCGGACTTGCCATTTTAAATACAAGCGCAAATTACGTAAAGACGGGCGGCGTGCTTTTGTATTCGACCTGCACGCTTGCGCCCGAGGAAAACGAAGAAAACGTCAAAAGCTTTCTTGACGCGCATCCCGAATTTGCTCCCGAGGATTTCCGCTTTGAAAACGGACTTGCAAGCGAAAACGGAATGCTTACCCTTTTGCCGCACAAGCACGGCACCGACGGCTTCTTTATGGCGAAGCTGCGGAAGAAATGAAAATAAATCGTAGAAAGGCAGAATATTTTGGACACGACCGGGCAAAAAATGGACGTGATGTCGCTGTTTCCCGAAGAGCTTGCCGCTCTTTGCCGTGAAATGGGACAACCCTCCTATCGCGCAAAACAAATATTTACCTTTCTTTCCCGCGGTGTGCCGATCGAGAAAATGACCACCCTTCCCAAGGACTTCCGCGCATCTCTTGCCGCGGTCACGGAGTTCAGGCTTCCCGTCATTGAGGAAAAGCAGGTGTCAAAGCTCGACGGCACGGTAAAATACCTCTTCCGTCTTCTTGACGGCGAGTGTATTGAGAGCGTTTTTATGCGCTACGAGCACGGCAACACCCTTTGCATTTCGAGCGAGGTCGGTTGCCCCATGGGATGCACCTTCTGCGCCTCCACTCTCGGTGGCAAGGTGCGCCCCCTTCTCCCCTCCGAAATGCTCGGACAGATCATCGCCGCCGAGCAGGATATGGGAGAGCGCGTTGGCGGTGTCGTAATGATGGGCATCGGCGAGCCGTTTGACAACTACGACAACGTGATCCGCTTTTTGGAGCTTGTCAATCATAAGGACGGGCTTTCGATCGGCTACAGACACATATCCCTTTCCACCTGCGGCGTGGTGCCCGGCATCGGGAAGCTGGCAGAGGAGGAACTGCCC
>SVTN01000034.1 GCA_015063765.1 Oscillospiraceae bacterium
GAGCCAGGCGTCAATGCGCGCAGCACCTTGGTTGCAGGAAACGACACCTACCGTGACGGAAAGCTCCCTTGAGAGCATTTCGGCGGCAAAATAGCCGATTGCCGAAAACTCCATCTCCTTCACACCGTCGGCTGTATACCATACGTCGGACATCGGCTTATCGAGGGGACCGAGCTCGGCATCGATGGCATGCTTTTCGGTGAAGAAGCGCATTTTTTCGGTAGGACAAAGCGGATGAGGGTGCTCCACATCCTTAAGCATCAGCTCCATGTTGGACTGTCCGCCCGCGAGAAGCACGATGCCGATGGCGATGTTCCTGGCTTCATGCCGATCATCGCCTGCCGTTACGCTGAGGGTCGCCCCCTCCGCATAGCGGTCAACGGCAGGAAGCAAAACGGAAAAATGGCCGTCCTTGGGAACGAAATGTGCCGAGAGGCGCTCTCCGTCTGCAAGCGTGAGGGTAACATCACCCTCACATTCCGCTTCACCAAAAACGGAAATGGGAAGTCCCTTCGGGAAAACGGCGTTATCGCCGAACAAGGTGGGAAGCTGAAGTCGTTTCATCATCATTTCTCTTTTCTTTTATGGGTTTAAAGCTGAACAAGCAGAGCGCGGCAGGGGGCACCCTCGGCACCGCCCAAAAGAAGGGGGGCAGCAACAAGAAGGTAAACACCCGCGGGCACGTTTTGCAAGCGGATCCCCTCCAGAAGCACCGTATCCGCACCGAGAAGGATCTTATGCACCGCCATGGGGGCGGCTTCGGGTCCCACCGTTTGGGACTCGTTGCCGAAAAGGAGCACCTTGGCATCAGCAAAGACCTGTGCCCCCTCCTCGGTCAAGGTCGCGTCCCCCTTGATCAGGATACGGCGCGCGGCCTCAGCGTTGCTTTTTTGCGCATCTTTCAGGAACTGCAAGGCGTCCGTCGCCCTCACTTCTCCGTGATGCTCGATGACATAGGCAAGTCCGACGACAGAAGAGAGAGGGAGCGCATCCACCGTCTTTCCGTCTGCCATAAAATGCGCGGGAGCATCCAGATGTGTGCCGTTATGCGCGCACATAGAAAAGGCAGTCAGGTTATAAAGATCGCCCGCCCCCATCGAGGCAAGCGTCCTTTTTTCGGGAGTGGGATCTCCCGGATAGACGCAAGAGGAAAACACCTCTTGAGAAATATCGTAAATCTCCACACTTTTTCTCCTTTTATAACGCTAACTACAGTATAGCAGAAAGAAAAAAGAAATGCAAGCATCCATTGACAAATTCAAGTCGGACCGATATAATAAAAGTGAAAATTCGGGGTATATTATAACAAGAACCCAAAAGGAGACCGTCATGAAAATCGCATTTTTCGACGCAAAGAAATACGACACGCCCGCCTTCAACGAATATGCCGAAATGGGCGGCGTCACCGTCAAATATTTTGAAACACGCCTCAACGAGGATACCGTAGAGCTTGCCCACGGCTTCGACGCCGTCTGCGTTTTCGTCAACGACACGGTAAACGCCGCTGTGATCGACCGTCTTATTTCCTTCGGCGTAAAGGCGATCGCGCTTCGCTGTGCAGGCTTCAACAACGTAGACGTGAAGCACGCCGAAGGAAAGATCGCCGTTTTGCGTGTGCCCGCCTACTCCCCCTACGCGGTCGCAGAGCACACGATGGCACTTTTGCTCACCTCCATCCGCCGTATCCACAAGGCATATATCCGCTCACGAGATTTCAACTTCAGCCTTGCGGGGCTGACCGGCTTTGATCTGCACGGAAAAACGGTGGGCATCATCGGAACGGGGCGCATTGGACGCGTTTTCGCACACATCTGCGAGGGCTTTGGAATGCACATTCTCGCCTATGACAGATATCCCGACATGAGCTTAGAAAAAAGCGGCTCGGTGCGCTACGTCCCGCTCGACACTCTGCTTGCGGAGAGCGAGATCATTTCGCTCCATTGCCCGCTCACCGAGGACACCTATCATATCATCGACGAAGCGGCACTTGCAAAATGCCGCACGGGTGTGGTGCTTCTCAACACCTCGCGCGGTGCCTTGGTCGATGCCGAGGCGCTCCTCTCCGCCATCAAGGCGCGCAGAGTTGGCGCCGCCTGCCTTGACGTATACGAGGAGGAGGGAGATCTCTTCTTTGAAGACAATTCGGGACACATTTTGGAGGACGACACGCTTGCGCGCCTCATCTCCATGCCGAACGTGATCGTGACCTCGCACCAAGCATTTCTCACAAAAGAGGCGCTTGAAAACATTGCCGAAACGACAATTGGAAACCTGCTCACCCTTTTCGATACGGGAAAATGCGAAAACGAGGTGCATTACAACGCATAAAGAAAACCGCCTGTGCGATACCGTGCAGGCGGTTTTTGTAAACAAAGAATTACATTTTATCGGCAAGCGTTTCCTGCTTTTTCCATTTTCCGCGCAGAAAATAGATGGCACCGGGAATGGCACAGCCGTAGGCGGCAAGCCCGTAGCCGAGCACAAAGCCGTAGAAGCCCCACGAGAACACAAGTCCAAAAAGAACGCTAAAGCCGATACGCAAAACAACACCGTCAAGCAGAGAAAGCACAAGTCCAAGCTTTGCGTTGCCGATGCCTTGGATGAAAGCACCGCTACCGCGCATCACGGCAAGCGCGGGGAACATCCAAAGAATGGCGGCGATAAAGGTGTCTGCCATCGCGTGCACCGCGGTGTCGTCCGAGAACATGCGGAAAAGCGTTTCACCAAAGCAAAGATAAACGACAAAGATGAGCGCGGTGAACAGAAAGGAATACAGCCACGTCCAATACACAACACGCACAGCCCTCTCTCTCTCCTTTGCCGCGATATTTTGGCTGACCATAGGCATTGCGGCATATTGAAGACCTTGCGAGATCTTGTTGAAGATATCGTCGATGCGCACGCCGACGCCAAAGGCGGCGGATTCGACAAGTCCGACGCTGTTGATGAGGGCATTGACAAAGAGCATGGAAATATTGATGCAGCCCGATTGGATCGCCATGGGCGTGCCGAGGCTAAAAATCATACCGACATAGTGGCGGTGGGGACGAAAGCTTTTGGGCTTAAAGTCAAATCCAAACCCCACACGCCGCCTGTAGAGATAAAAGAGAGAAAAGAGGAAGGAGACCGCCTGCCCGATGATGGTGGCGTAGGCAGCACCTGCAACACCCCAGCCCAAAAATCCCGTAAAAAGGATATCTAACACAAGGTTGACGAGGGTGGCGATCCCGATGAAGAGGAAGGGGCTTCTCGAATCCCCCATACCGCGCAATACGGCAGAAACCATATTATAGCCTGCGGTAAAGATCAGACCTGCGCCGCAAATGAAGAGATAATTAAGGGCATCCGCATGCGCCTCCGCAGGAATATTGATCCAAGAGAGGATGGGACGCGCGAGAGCGAGGATCAGCACCGACAAAGCGGCACCGATGGCGAGAATAAGGGTAAAGAGCGTGCCGATGATGCTGTTTTGCTCCTTCTTCTTCCCTGCTCCCATGGCTTGGGAAACAAGCACCTGACCTGCGTTTGAGAAGCCAAGGCAAAGCATGGTAGCAAAATTCAAGATCTGGCTGCTTTGCGAAACGGCAGAAAGCCCCGCTGTGCCGACATACTTGCCGACGATGACCATATCGACGGTGGAATAGAGCACCTGTAAGGCGTTGGACGCCATAAAGGGGAGGGTAAACAAAAGCAATTGCCTCGGAATGTTTCCGCTTGTAAAGTTTCTTGCGTGTGCCACGTTGTTTTTCCTTTTTCAAATCATAATACAAGGACAATTATACCTTTTTTCTTTTATGTTGTCAAGGTGTGAAGGGGTAAAAAAATCCGCAAGAGGCAGATGCCTCTTGCGGAAAAATAATTAGAATTCCGTCGAGAAATCGTCGTCCCAAGGATACTTGACGTCGATGAGCTCGCCGCCTCTCTTGATGGATTCCTCGGCGTAGATGCCGGGAAGGGTCATTTCAAGTCCTGCCTTGAGGTCGATGGGTGCAGGCTCGCCGGCAAGAAGCGCCTTGAAGAAGTGATCAAGCAGAGCGTAGTCCATACCCCCGTGCCCTGCCTTCTTTGCCTTTTCGTCGTTGGCATATTCGGGAGGCATAAACTCGCCCGAGATCTCCTGCAGCTCGGGGTCGGGAGATTTCATGGAGTTGTAACGGATCACAGGCTTATCAAAGCGCTCGATGCGCTCCATGTAGCCCTCGGTACCGAAGACGCGGTAGTTGTGATGACCGATCTTCGCACGGCATCTGCCGTTGCGCAAAAGGCGGAGAACAATACCCGACTCGGTCTGGAACTGTGCGCACTGCATGTCGTCCTTGATGCTCTCGGGCGAATGCTTGCCCGTGCCGAAGGCGGATGCCTTGCGGATCGGCTCGTCTAAGATGGCGAGAAGCGGACCGAGCGAGTGGGTGCAATAGCGAATGGGGCAAAGTAAGCGGCGCCAATCGCCGTTTTCATTAAGATGCACCGAGGTTTCAGACTTCGGCATGCTCCAATGGATATACTCAGCTTCCATGTAATAGGGATTGCCGAGAAGTCCGTCACGGTAAAAGTCACGGAGAAGCACGGCAAACTTCTGCTCGTTGGGGTTTGCGCCCGTGCCGATGATCGCTTTTGATTTTTGTGCGACCTCCCAAAGCTCCTTGGCTTCCTTCAAGGAAGCGACGTTGGGAATGTCGGAGAAGACATTGATATCCTTGGCAAGCGCCTTGCAGCAGAACTCCGCATGGATATCCGCACCCGTTTCCACGATCACAAGGTCAAGGTTTGCTTCCTCGAGCATTTTATCATAGTCCTCATAGAAGACCATATCGGGGAACATTTCGGCAAGGGGCTTATCGGAGAGCCACTGTGTTTCGTAGAAGTTGCGGGTAAGTATGTCGCAAGCGGCGACGGGGATCACACAGTCAAAGCCTGCCGCAAGCTTCAGCATTTCTCTGCCTCTATGACCGAGCCCCACCACACCAAGACGGATTTTTTCCATTATTTAAGTCTCCTTTGAAATCAAGAATCAAATTTTTTCATATAGACCAGGGGCGTTTCACCCTTGACCCGTTTGAATACCTTGGAAAAATAGAGTGCGTCGTAATAGCCGCAGATCTCGGCGATCTCGCGCACGCTACGCATACCGCCCTCCATGCACTTGACGGCGTAATCAATGCGCATTTCGGTCAAGTACACGTTAAAGTTCACCCCTGTATTCTTTTTGAAGAGGTGAGAGAGATATTTTTCCGTATAAGAAAAGATATCAGCAATTTTTCTGAGCGAAAGGTCAGCATCGGAAAAGTGATTTTTCACATAGGAGAGCATGCTCTCAAATACGGTTTTTGATTTGTCGGGCGCCTCCACACTGCCGTCCCCCGCCTGTAGAAAAGAAAGGGTATAAAGAAGGACGCTCTCGGTCAAAATGTTGGCGTTTGCCGCACTGATACGGCGAATGCTGCTCTGCCAAAAATCGATCAGCCATTCAAACCCGTAAAAGATCGGGTCACCCGAGGGGGTGCGAAAGGGCTCGGCAAGGCGGTGTGCCCTCTCCCCTGTGAAGGTGATATACATATAGGCGAAGTCCTCGTCCCCCTCCACGGTATATTTGACCGAGGGCGGGAACAAAATCAAGGCACCGCGGCGCAGGTGATAGGTATGACCGTCGAGATGGACCTGTGCGTTTCCGCGTGTGACGAGCTGTAAAAAGAAGGTCGCATGATGAAAGGGCTGCTTCAGCTTGTGGAACTCCGTTTCATAAACGAAATATACCGTTTCTAACCCTTCGTTTTTGTTTTTCGCGGGGATAAACCGACAAATGCTGTTCATATCTCTCTCCGTTTTACTGTGAGTGCCCGTTCGGCACTCTTTTCACCGTGCTCATTGTAGCACACGGTTTTCCAAAAAACAAGATAATTCGGCTTTTTGGACTGTAAAAAAGGGATTTTTACATATTCGCCTGCGTTTGGGAATGGAAAAAGACCTCGTCGGCAATGCGCGCAATGGCAAGTCTTTCATTTTCGCTGACCGAGCGCAGCCGTTTTTTCTTGGGTGTTCCCCATATATCAAAGAAACGAGGGCCGAGCCATTCGTTCTCCTTCGTTTCCGAAAAAACGCCTGCAAGCAGGGAAAGCACGGCACGGCGCGGACGCATAAAGATGACACGCATGGGGTATTTGATGAGGGCATAGATCACCTTCGGATAATGCGCCGTGATGTTGGTGGCGGTGATGCCGGGATGGGTGACGGCAAGCGTCACCTCCGTTTCGTTTTTGAAGAGGGCAGAAAGCGAAAACATCAAATACCGCTTTGCATTGCCGTAAACGCGCGACGCAGCGCGTCGGGTTTTAAAGTCGATATCCGTTTCATCGATCTTGGAATAGCGGTGGGCAATGCTCCCTACCGCCATGACGTGTCCGCCGCGTGCCCGCATGGCGGGGAGCAGAGTACGGATCATATAATAGGGGGAAACAAAATTGATCTGATAGACGTTTTCATAGCCCGAGGAGCAGATATGGCGCGGAATGCTGTACGCCCCTGCGTTGTGGATAAAGATGTCGGGGGGCGAGGAAAGAAGCTCCGCGGTGACACGGTAAACGCTCTCGGGGTCGGCAAGATCCAACGTCTTGCAAACAATTTGGGCTGAAGGATAGCGTGTCAGCAATCGCCTTTTGTTTTCCTCGGAGCGGAAAGGATTGCGGTCAAGCAGAATAAGGCTTGCACCGAGCCCTGCAAGATGCTCGGAAAGCGCAAGCCCAAGTCCGCCCGTGCTTCCCGTTAATGCGACCGTTTTTCCTTCTAAGCGATGCGTGTTTTTTTGAAGCCATGTCTTGATCTTCATTGCTCTTCCTCTGTCAAAAGCGCTTCTAACGCATCCCCAAGACGCGCCATCTTATCAGCAAAATCGCCCCGATTGTCCAAAACGACACGGCGCGGATGCTCCGCCCACGCCAAAAGCAGACGGTCGTCGACCTCGCGTGCTTCGGCGGGCGTTTCCGTTCTCGCTGTGTTGTTTTCCGTGCTGTAGAAGGCTTCCGCCCCTCGTGCCGCCGTCACAAGATGAAAAACGGCGTCATAGCGGCGAAGATATCCGTCAAGCGTATCACCGCGCGACGCAAGGCAGGAGAAGAACTCCTCCTCGGTCATGTAGGCGCGATTGTCAAGAAGCCCTCTGTCGCACACGAGCAGAAGCTTATCCGCAGCCATGGTCTTGGCGGCGGCAAGGAAGATCTCCTCCTTGTACATTTGCAACGCGATTTGAAAGCCTTGATATGTAGCGTTGGTGGCACAGGTCCAAGGGGCAACGCCGCCCTTGATCAGCTCGGTTGCTGTTTCCCCGACCGTTAAAACACGAAAGCCATGCGCTTCCGCCGTGCGTTTTATATAGGAGAGCGCGGTGGATTTTCCACCGCACGGACCTCCAGTGACAGCGATCTTTATAATTTTCATCATAGCTCCTAGGATTGTTCTGCATCCACCTCTTGCCAGAAGCGGCTTAAGAGTGCGGTGAGCGACGGACGGTCACCCACATACTTTAACCCGCGCCATGTAGAGGGGAATACGCGGCGGCAGGCTTCATCGCGCAAGCGGTCGTCGATCAAAACCGCGATGCCTCTGTCGTCCTCACGGCGAATGACGCGTCCCGCCGCCTGCAAAATGCGGTTTAGCCCCGGGTACAGGTAGGCGTATTCCTTCCCTTCCCCGTAAAGATCCCCGTAATACGAGGAAATCAGCTCCCGTTCGGCGCTGATGCCGGGAAGCCCGACACCGACGACGACGGTGCCGATCAGCCGACGTCCGACGAGGTCAACGCCCTCGGAAAAGATGCCGCCGCTGACGGCGAAGCCGACAAAATAGCCCTTGCCGTCCTCGGCAAAATGTGCGAGAAACGCCTCCCTCTCCTCTGTCGTCATATTTCGCTTTTGCACCGCCATGGGTGTTTTGGGGGTAAGGGCGTGAAACGCCTTTGCCACCGCCTCCATGTAGTCGTAGGAGGGGCAAAAGACCATGTAATTTCCGCGCCGCGGCTTCATTGCAGTCACAATGATGCGGGCGATCTCGGGAAGGGTCTCCTCTCTTAAAGAGGCGCGCACCGAGATCTTATCCATGATCCCGACGCAAAGCGCACCGTTTTCAAAGGGGGAAGGCACCTCGATCTTGACGCTGCGGCGGTCCCCTGCGATCAGGGCACGGTAATAGTCGATCGGGGAGAGAGTCGCCGAAAAGAAGACCGCCCCTTTTCCAAGGGAGAGCCTTTCGCCAAGCCGCTCGGAGGGATCGATACAGAAAAAGGAGAGGAGTCGGTCCTCCTCCGCCCGTTGCGCGTAGGTCAAAAAACGACCGTCGTAGGCACTAAGCTTTTCTAAGAAGCGACGCAAAAAGAGAATGCATCCTCTTTTTTCCTTTGCGTTCTCTGCCGTGGGAGAAAGCTTTTGCTTTTCTAGCGTAGCGACGCTTTCGGTCAAAAGCTCTGTAAATGCAAACGGGAAGTTAGCAGTACGCGAAAACCCGTAAAGCTTACCGTCCTCCATTTCACGCAGATCGTCCGACAGAAGATGGTCAACCGTTTTCAAAAATCCGCGGTAAAGGCGCTCTATGACCGCCCGCCTTTCCACATCGTCGGCAAACAGGGCAAGTGCACCCTCAAAGAAGGCGGTATCCATTTTTCCCGAATACATTTCTCTTGCGCGGTCGGGAAGGTTGTGCGCCTCGTCTACGAGGAAAAAGCTTTCCCCATCCACAGGGAACAGCCCCGCAGGCGATGCGCCGGGATCGAAAAGATAGTTATAGTCCCCGATCACGAGATCGGCATATTTGCTGTAGGAAACGGCAAGGCGATAAGGGCAGGTGGCGTGCTTTTCGGCGCAAGCCGCAAGCTCACGCTCTCCGACGACGGGAAGACGGGCTTCGATCAGCTCGGAAAGTGCCGCGGTGAGTCCACGGGAAGCCAGCGCGCGGCGGTGACAGCTGCCGCACTCTCCCTTTGCCTGCCGCTCGGCACACATGCGCTCCTTGGCAACGAGGTGCAAGGCACGGATGCGCATTCCCTTTTCGGAAAGAAGGGCAACCGCCTCGCAGGCGGCGCGCGCCGAGGTGTTTTTGGAGGTGAGATAAAAGAGCTTTCCGACATGTCCGTGTCCCACGGCACGCAACGCGGGAAAGAGCGCCGCCATGGTTTTGCCCGTGCCTGTAGGGGCAACGGCAAACAAAGTTTCCCCCTGCTTTGCGGCGGTATAAACGGCACTCATCATATCCTTTTGCCCCTCTCGCACGTCGGGATAGGGGAAAGCAACGCAGAGGAAGGTGGGAAGGCGCTCGGTCACGCGCTCCATCTCGTGTGCCGCATCGGCGGCGAGGGCGGTGAGCAGACGGGCAAAAAAGGCTTCAAGAGATGCGGCATCGGGTGCTTCCCGCATTTCAGTCACACCCCCCTCGGGGTCTTCGAGCGAAAAAACAAAGGCGACGGTATTTCCATCCGCAAAGGCATAGCACAAAACAAAGCCGAGAGCGCGCAACAGCCGCTCGCGCTCCTTCCTCGTTTCGGCGTTGCAGAGAGGGCAAAGAAAGCGGCGTGTGAGCAAAAGGGTATCCCCCTCTCTCCGTACCGAAGCATTTGCGCTGACCTTGACCGAAAAGGCAGGAAGGGCAAAGACGGCAGTTTCTTCCCTCTTCTCACCGTCGGTGGAAAGGGAGGGTAACAGGGGCGGAAAAAGGTCGCCCGTGTCGTGCCCCAAGCGTGCGGAGGCAGCCAATACGAGCTCCTCCGCCGAAAGACGGAGGATTTTTTCTTTTGCATCAAACTTCATGAAAAAATTCTCCTTATTTTTTTGAAAAAGGCTTGCTTTTTTGAAAAAGATATGTTATAATGGCTAAGCGACGAAACGGAGGCATAGCTCAGTCGGTTAGAGCACTTGCTTCACATGCAAGGGGTCATAGGTTCGAGTCCTATTGTCTCCACCACCGTTTCCTCGTGACATAATCTGGAGGCATAGCTCAGTTGGTTAGAGTACTTGCTTGACATGCAAGGGGTCACTGGTTCGAGTCCAGTTGTCTCCACCAAGACCTACACGAACGTGTAGGTTTTTTCTTTGGAAGGAGGTTGGCTCATGAATAAAAGAAAGATCTTCGGTACAGCGCTTCTCGTTTTAACTGCTTTCATCTGGGGTCTCGGCTTTCCGATGCAGTCCATGGCACTCGCCCACGTCGGCGCGGCAACCCTCACCTGTGTCAGAAACGTGATCGCGGGATTTTTCTTGCTTGGGCTCATTCCCCTCTTCGACCGAATGAATAAGGAAAAGGGACGTCACCTCTTTCTCCGCACGGGAAAGGGCTTCCGCCTCGGATTTACGAAAAGAGAGCTGAAGGGCGGTCTTTTCTGCGGTCTTTTGCTCGGTACGGCAACCACCCTACAGCAGATCGGGCTTGCCACAGAGGAAACCGATTCGGGCAAAGCGGCATTTATCACCGCGCTTTACATGGTCATCGTACCGTTGCTCGGCATGCTTCGAAAACGCTTTCCCTCTCGCCGTGTCTTTTTCAGCGTGGGACTCGCCCTGCTCGGCTCGTATTTTTTAACGGCGAACATCGTCTTTACGGGCACGGGGCTCGGCGGCTTCTTCTCTTCTCTTTTCCATAGCGGATTTCATTTCGCCTACGGCGACCTGATGGTCTTCCTTTGTGCCTTTGTGTTCGCCCTACACGTTTTTGTGATCGATCTTTTTTCGACCGAAACGGACGGCATCCGAATGTCCTGCATTCAGTTTTTCGTGGCATCCGTCATCACGCTTCCTGTGATGCTTTTTGCCGAGGACGTCAGCCTTTCCGCCATTCTTGCGGCGGCACTTCCCATTCTTTATCTCGGTATCTTTTCCAGCGGCGTTGCCTACACGGGGCAGGTCGTCGGGCAAAAATACGTCGAGGTGACGGTGGCGACCCTCATTCTTTCCCTAGAGTCGGTCTTCGGCGCGCTCGGCGGCGCCGTTCTCCTCGGCGAAAAGCAAACGCCCTTGCAGCTGTTCGGCTGTGCCGTGGTGCTTGTTGCCGTGGTGCTCGCGCAATTGCCTGCGAAGCCGAAAAAATAAGTTTCTGCGCGCTGTCGTTACGACAGCGCGTTTTTTTCTAAAATTCTGCGCAGCTCCTCAAATTCTTGGGGCAAGGGGGTAGAAAAGCTCACCCGCTCGCCGCTTTTAGGATGCACAAAGGAGATGCGCTCAGCATGGAGCGCCTGCCCCGAAAGAAGGGCGGCATGCTTTTTTTCAAACGGCGTGTGTCCGCCGCCGTACACGGTATCCCCAAGGAGCGGATGCCCGAGGTGTGCCATATGCACGCGGATCTGATGGGTGCGCCCCGTTTCAAGGCGCAACGAAAGCTCGGTAATGCCGCCGTAGCGGGCAAGCACCTTAAAATGCGTTACCGCAGGCTTTGCGGCATGGCTTCCGTCACGAATGACCGCCATTTTTTTGCGGTCAACGGGGTGCCTTCCAATGGGGGCATCCACCGTTCCCTCATCTGTTTTAAAGCCGCCCTGCACAAGAGCGCGGTATTCTCTGTACAGGCTGTGGTCCTCGAGCTGTGAAGCAAGTGCCCTGTGAGCGGCATCCGTTTTTGCCACCACGAGAAGTCCGCTGGTATCCTTGTCGATGCGGTGCACGATGCCGGGACGGGCGACGCCGCCGATTCCCGAAAGGGAGTCGCCGCAGTGGTAAAGAAGGGCGTTGACGAGCGTGCCGCTCTCATTTCCCGCGGCAGGATGCACAACAAGCCCCTTCGGCTTGTTGATGACAAGAAGCGCGTCATCCTCATAAATAATATCAAGCGGAATATTCTCCGCCGCGACCTCGTACGGTACGACCTCGGGACGGTTGATGCAAACCACAGCCCCCGTGGGAAGCGGCGTCTTTTTGTTGTCACGCACGCAACCGTTCACCGTGATGCAGCCGTCCTCAATGAGGCGTACTGCCGCACTTCGGGAAAGGTCGGTGACGGCGGCGATAAAGGCATCCAAGCGCGCGCCCGACATCTCCGCATCCACGATATATTCTTCCATGAGCGCTCCTTTCTAGCAAAAAAAGAGGAAACGTCAAGCTTCCTCTGTTTTGCGTTAGTTTTTTTCTTTTTTCTTAAAAAACGGCAACAAGAGGTGAAGAGCCAAAAGCCCTGCACCTACGCATACAAAGCTGTCCGCCACGTTGAATACGGCAAAATTGATGAGTCTGACATCAATAAAATCCACAACGTAGCCAAGAGCAAGACGGTCGATCATATTGCCGATACCGCCCGAAACGATCAGAGAAAGCGCAATACCGCCCAGCGTGCCAAGCGGCGGATAGCTTCCGTCCTCGCGCTTATCCGAAAGATAGGATACGCCGCGGAAAAGATAAAAGGCAAGTGCTAGGATCGCAACGGTGGAAAAGATCAAAAAGATCCAACGGTGATCCTTCAGCATGCCAAACGCCGCACCTCTGTTCTCCACGTAGGTGAAATGAAAAACGTTCTTCCACAGGGGAAGGGTCACACGGCCGGCAAGATGCTTTACGGCAAGCGCCTTCGTCAGCTGATCCACCGCGATCCCCAAAACCAAGATCACGGCATACAGAATGCGCCGGCGGTTGCTTTTTGACAGTTTTTGCATAGTTTCCTCAAAAATTTTCATTAAGGCGGCGATATGGTGGGAAGCGCGCCCATCACAAAGACGAGCAGCACGAACGCCACCAAAAAGGAAAGATCGATCGGCAGCCGTGCAAGTGCGGGGATCCGCGAAAGAATGGCACGCACGGGAAGCACGACGGGCGCGGTGATGCGGGTGAGCACCGCCATGATCACGTTGTCCTCGGTGACGAACCATGAGAGGATCGCTTGGATGAACATACAAATATAGATCACCCGAAGGGCAAGTGCCACCGTCGTCGCCAAAAGATATAATAGCAGCTCCACGTTAATTGTCGTTCACGGGCGTGGGAACGTGGGACTCGCTGACGTCCACGTTGCTGGGCGTGATGATGTAGGTATTCTCGGTCACGCGGCGCACCTGACCGCCGATGGAGAAGGCAACGCCCGAAAGGAAATCAAGAATTCTTCTTCTGACGTCCTTGTTGGCGTCGTTCAGATCAAGCACAACGGTGCAATGGTTGAGAAGATGCTCTGCAACCGAAACAACGTCCTCATATTTCTCGGAATGGACGACCTTAAGCTCAATGCTTCCGCCGCCGATGCCCATACCCGTGGGGACGGGATCAAGAGGCATCTCTTCCTCTTCCTTTGCGGGGACGACCTCTTCGAGCTCCTCCGCTTCTAAATTTGTAGTATAAAAGCCGTCCTCTTCTCCGAAGTGTCCGCTTTTCTTACCAAAAAAGTTCATGTCGTTTTTCCTTTCCGTTTTTGTTTATTGTATTTCTCCGAGGGAGAATTTTTCTTATTTGCGAAAGAGCGCCCGACCGACACGGATCAAGGTTGCGCCCTCCTCGATCGCCATTTCAAAGCTCTCGCTCATGCCCATCGAAAGCACAGGCTCGCCTTCAAGCATTCCGCCGTCCGACAGGCGGTGAAAAATGCGCGCCGTTTCGCGGAAGAAGGGGCGATATTCCTCCGCTGTTGCACAGATGGGTGCCATGGTCATCACACCCGAAAGGGAGAGATGCGGATAATTTCGTTTGATCTCCTCGGCAAAGGCATCTGCCTCCTCGGGGAGGATGCCCCCCTTGGCTTCCTCTCTTCCGCTGTTGATCTCGATGAGAACGCGGGTGCGAAGCTCTCTTTTTGCCGATTGCTTTTCAATTTCTGCGGCAAGGCGAAGAGAATCAAGCGAATGGATCAAAGCCGTCTTTCCTGCGATATATTTGACCTTGTTGGTCTGGAGCGAGCCGATGAGGTGCATCTCGGGGCGTGCTTCGTCCGAAAACATCTCGTATCTTTCCGAGAAGAGCGAGGTGCGGTTTTCGGCGATCGCCGTCTGACCAAAATCCTCTACCAGCGCACGCACCTCGTCAGATGTCGCGCTTTTCGTAACGGCGAGAAGCTTTGGCACTTTGATGCCAAGCCGTTCTGCGCGTGCATCACAGGCTTCGCGAATACGCATTAAATTGTCTTTAACGTAAGCATACGGATGCATGGTGCGCCTTCCTCTCGGCAAATATGTTAATACATCAATATTATACCACAAGACCCTCGCGCTTTTCAAGACTTTTTGGCAAAAGGAAGAAAAAAGTTTTCTTTTTTCTTCTTTCTTTTAAAAAATGCGAAGATTTCCCCCTTTAACTGTTGCAAAACAAAGCGTAATGTGATAAAATATAAGGAGAAACCTGTAAGGAGGCGTCAAGTGCAAGAAAAAGAATTACCTGCCGTCATGGCGCTTTCCTATCTTGGGGACGCCGTCTACTCCCTTTATGTGCGCGAGCGGCTCGTCAGAATGGGCGTATCGCACGCGGGGGAGCTTAACCGCCTTTCCCTCGGCTACGTGACTGCCCCCAAGCAAGCGGAGCTTTCAAAAAAGCTCCTCCCTCTTCTCACCGAGGAGGAAACGGGCGTATACCGCCGTGCCTTCAACCATAAGGGCTTATCCCGCCCCGCCCATGCCTCTTACGGGGAATACCGCGCGGCGACAGGCTTTGAAGCGGTGCTCGGCGCACTCCATTACCTTGGCGAAAAGGAACGCCTCGCGTTCTTGCTTGACGCCATCCACGAAAACGAATTTATTGCAAAGGAAGACATCCCGAAATGATACAGAAGATCAAAGGCACCATGGATATTTTACCCGATAAGACCCCTCTTTTCCGCTATATTGAGGGCATCATGCGCGAGGAAGCCGAGAAGTACGGCTTTGGCGAGATCCGCGTGCCGACCTTTGAGTTAACCGAGCTTTTTGTGCGCGGCGTGGGTGACACGACCGACGTCGTACAGAAGGAAATGTACACCTTTCTCGACGGCGAGGACAGCATCACTCTGCGCCCCGAGGGCACGGCAGGCGTCGCACGCGCCTTGATCGAAAACGGCAAATACGGCGACACCATGCCCCAAAAATACTATTACATCATGAGCTGCTTCCGTCACGAGAAGCCGCAGGCAGGCAGAACGCGTGAGTTCTTCCAGTTCGGTACCGAAATGTTCGGCGCGGATACCCCTGCCGCCGACGCAACGGTGATCGCGCTTGCTTATTCGGTGCTTACCCGTCTTGGGCTTTCGGGCATCCGTCTGCATCTGAACTCCATCGGCTGCAAGGCGTGCCGCCCTGCCTTTCGCGAGGCACTGACCGAGCATTTTTCGGGTCACGTCGGCGAGATCTGCGATACCTGCCGCGAGCGCCTTGGCAAAAATCCTTTGCGTCTTCTC
>SVTN01000035.1 GCA_015063765.1 Oscillospiraceae bacterium
CAGACTGCTTCCCCGCGCTCGCGCTCGGCGTGGAAAAGGCAGAGCCCGACATTATGAAGCGCAAGCCGCGTGAAGCAAAGGCGGGTATTTTCTCGGGCGGTATGGGCACCGATATCGCATATCAGGGCGTTCTCGTGACCATTCTCACCATCCTCTCCTACTTCATCGGTCACTTTATGGAAACGGGCAACTGGGAGATCACCAACAGCGCACACGGCATGACGATGGCGTTCCTGACCATGTCCATGGCAGAGATCTTCCACAGCTTCAACATGCGCTCTCAGCGCGGAAGCATCTTTACGCTCGGCACGCACAACAAGGTGCTGTGGTTCGCGGGCATCGGTTCGCTGATCGCTACCACTCTTGTGTGCGAGATCCCCTTCCTTGCAAACGCGTTCGGCTTTGCAAGCGTTGGCATTTACGAGTATCTGCTTGCCATCGCGCTCGGTCTTGTTGTAGTCCCTGTTGTTGAGCTTGTGAAGCTTGTACAGAGAAAGCGCAAAAGATAAAAATTCCTCTTACAGAAAAAGCAAATGTCTTATTAAGAATAGAGATAAAGAAACTCGGTTTTCGTTTTGAAACCGAGTTTCTTTCGCTTTTTGAAAAAAAGCGGCTTTGCATCTCTATTCTTATGTTTTTAGTGAAAGGGCTCGTCAGATTTAGAACAGAAATTTTCGTTCTCCGAGCGTGAGGCGTATATATATACGTCGAGCGAGGAAACGGAAATAGCAAACAAAAATTGATTTAAATGGAGAAAACCGTAGGTTTTCAACCTTAAAATCAAAGAAGCAAAAGCAAAGGCAGGAAACAAGTTCCTGCCTTTTGTTAATAAAATCCTTTTTTGTTTGCGGTTATGCCTAAATGTGACAGCCTCTTTTATTTAGTCGATGGTCATATCAATTTTAAATCTCATGATCTTGCGCAGAGTGTTTTTGGGGAACTCCTCGTCGCGGACGCGGAGAAGACCGATCTTCTTATAGGGAACGGCGGTCTTGTTGTAGCTGTCGATGTGCTCCTTGAAGTAGGCGTAAAGATCCTCGATCTCATTCGCTTCAAAATAGTCCTTGTCGGGGTAGATCTCGGCAACGATGGCGTTGTTCGATACGCCGCGCTTGCTTTGACCCTCGTAGACCACGATATCAAGCACGCCGGGGGTGGCGATCAGGGCGTTTTCGATCTCCTCGGGGTAGACGTTCTTGCCGTTCGAGAGGATGATGAGGTTTTTCTTTCTGCCCGTGATATAGAGCACGCCGTCCTCTGTAAGCTTGCCGTAGTCGCCCGTCTTGAAGTAGCCGTCCGCGTCAAAGGCGTCAAAGGTCGCCTGCTCGTCCTTGTAATAGCCGAGCATGACGTTCTGCCCCTTCACGCAGATCTCGCCCTCGCCGTCCTCGTTCGCGTCGCGGATCTTGACACGGTTGACGTCGAGAACGTTGCCCACGCTGTCCTTGACAACGTTCATCGAGCGGTTGACCGCCACGATGGGCGCACACTCGGTGATGCCGTAGCCGTTGAGGGTGGAGATGCCGATGGCTTCATAGAAGGCGAGGATCTCGGGGTTGATGGGAGCGCCGCCCGAAATAATGGTCTTGACCTTGCCGCCGAAGGCAGCGCGGATGGCGCTGAACAGCTTTTCACGCACGTCAATGCCGACGCGGCGCATGCCGCCCGAAAGCTTGATCATGCGGCGGACAAGATCCTCCTTGCCCTGCTCCTTAAGGGTCGCTTGAATTTTGCGGTAGAAGGTTTCAAGGTAGAGCGGCACAAGAACGAGATGCTCGGGCTTCTGCTCCTTGAGCTCCTTGGCGACGTAGCGGATGCCTGCCGAAACGTACACCTCTGCGCCGATCATCATATGACCGATGATCATGACCGAGGAGCCGTAGGTGTGGTGCGGAGGAAGGACGCCCACCGTCTTTTTGCCGAAATCAATATAGGGAATGACGGAGGAGAGGTCAGAAAGCACGGCGTTCTGCGTCAGCATCACCCCTTTGCCCTTGCCCGTCGTGCCCGAGGTGAACACCAGCAGAGAAAGCTTGTCGGGAGAAATGCGAGCTTCAAAATACTTTTCGGGCGCCTTGACGAAGATCTCCTTGCCCGCTTCTACGAGAGAAGCGAGAGATCCCTTTTCTTCCTTCGATTGCAGCATGACAGGCTTGCGCGCAAGGCGAACGCTGCTTGCGATCACCTTTGCCTTTTCGGCAATGTCCTCGTCCGCAAAGAGAAATTTGGCGTCTGCCTTTTTGACGGTGTCGGCAAGGTCCTCTGCCGCCCAATCGCGGTCAAGGGGGACAAGCACGCCACCCACCGAAAGAACGGCAAGGTAGGTGAGCACCCACTCGTAGGAAAACTTACCGATGAGGGCGCAATGACTGCCCCCGCCGCATCCCATATCGGCAAGGGAAGCGGCAAGCGCGCGCACGTCGTCGCGCACGTCAAGGAAGGAGCGTGTGACCGTTTCCGGCTTGTGGGGGTTGGGGCGGAAGGAGTAGGCGGGCGCGTCGCCGTGCGCTTCCGCGCTCCATTCGACAAGCTCGCGGACGTTTGCAAAGAATTTCTTTTCGTGTAAAACGTGATTTTTCATATCAGTTCCCCTTTTCGTCGTATGCGTTGCATACACGCAATAAATTTTCATGAATTTGGGTCAGACTTTCGTAAAGTGTTTTTCGTGCTTCCTCGCTGACACCCTCGCCCGCGGCAGAGAGCACGCGGTCAACGCGCTCGGCGATATGCTTGCCCACGCGCATGCCTTCCTCGGTTAAGGAGAGCGGTGCGCGGTAACGCTGTGCCGTACGCTTGGCAATGTAGCCGCTTTTTTCGAGGTATTCGATCGTGCGGGACATGTTGGCTTTATCCTCCTCGCACAGCTCCGAGAGCTCTCTTGCGGTCAACGCCCCATCCTTATAAAGATAGTATAAGCAGGAAACGTGCGGACCTTTCAGGTGAAATTCCACCATTTCCTCACTTTTGATCTTGCGGATGGCGCGTGAGATCCCCGTGACAAGCGCGGTGAAGGTTTCGAAACGCTGTTCCATACATCCTCCAATGTTGTTTTTACAACATTCATTATACCACAAAGAAGTTGTAATGTCAACAAATTCAGGGCAAAAAGAAAGAAAAAAACGGCGTTTCGCCGTTTTTTTCTTTGAAATGTAATGTTCAATTTGCTTTTTGACGCTTCGACATGCGGCGCCAATTGAAAAAGCTGTAGAGGTCGTTGATGAGAAAGACGGTGAAACAAACGGTGACGGAGAGATAACCGATGTTTTCTAGGGTGGCGAGCGTCCATAATACGATCAAAACGACGTCGTTCGTGGCGTAAGCGAGAGCAAAGTAGGGACTCCGTCTTGCGGTGAGATAGCAGGCGGCGAAGGAGGTCGATACCGAGAAGGTGGAGGGGATGAGATTGGGGGTATCGAGCGCGCCGAGAATAAAGTAGAAGAGAAGGGTGACGGCGGCGGTGAGAAAAGCAATCAGCCACCATTCACGCCCACGGACGGCGCCCACCGCCGTTTCGGAGTGTCCCTTATCCGACGGATGGCGAAACCAGGCGGCAAACGCCCAGACCGACATGGGGAGCGACATGCCGACGTAGGTGATCATCTCGCCGTAGTAGGAAAAGGAGTAGGAGATGATGCCGTAGGCGATAGAAAAGAGGATCATGAGAAGCGGTCCTGTCGGGTTGCCCTTCGCCGAGAAGATGAGGGCGGCGATGCCGATGACGGACGAGAAAAGATTAAAATAATCCTTCCCGTCAAAGAGGAAAAAGGTCAAGAAAATGGCGGTATAGGAGAAAAGGATCAGCCCCCATTCAAAGAGGGAAAAATAGCAAAGCTTTTGTTTCATGGAAGTACCTTTCTTTCATTTGGAAGAAGCAAAAAGCATCCGCATGCGTGCCTTCAAAGACCTAACGGCACACAAACGAATGCTTTGCATTCACCACCCGGTGGCGGTATATTTTGCACTATGCGCGATCAAAACCAGCGCATCTCGCCGGGACGGGGCTCGGCGATGATGGATTCCTTTAAGAACTTTGCGGCGTGGGCAAGACCCTCGTCCTGGTTCATGAGAGAGTCTTCATGCTCGATGGACATGACCTTGTCGTAGCCGACGAGGCGGAGGTTGGAGATGATGTCGCGCCAGAACTCGGTGCCGTGGCCGTAGCCGACCGAGCGGAAGATCCAAGAACGGCCGATCTCGTCGCCGAAGGGCTTGGTGTCAAGCACACCGTTGACGGCGGTGTTGTAGGGATCCACCTTGGTGTCCTTGGCGTGGAAGTGGTAGATGGCACCCTTCAAGGCACGGATGGCGGCAACGGGATCAATGCCCTGCCAGATGAGGTGAGAGGGGTCGAAGTTCGCGCCAATCGCGTCACCGACAGCGGCACGCAGACGGAGCAGCGTTTCGGGGTTGTAAACGCAGAAGCCGGGGTGCATCTCAAAGGCGATCTTGGTCACACCGTGCTCAGCGGCAAATGCCGCCGTCTTCTTCCAATAGGGGATGAGGACCTCGTTCCACTGATAGTCGAGGATCTTGCCGAAGTCACCCGGCCAGGGGCAGGTGACCCAGTTGGGGGTCTTGTCTGCGGGCGAGCCGCCGGGGCAGCCCGAGAAGGTGACGATGGTGTCGATGCCCAGCTTCTCGGCAAGCAGAACGGCGCTCTGGAAATCGTCGTCAAACTCCTTGGCGATCACGGGATCGGGATGGACGGCGTTGCCGTGGCAGGAGAGGCAGGCGAGCGCCATGTTGTGGCGCGCAAGCGTATCCTTGAACTCCGCGAGCTTTTCTTCGTCATTCAACAGAATGGCGGGATCTGCATGGTCGCGTCCGGGATAGCCGCCACAGCCGATCTCAACCGCTTCGATGCCGAGCTTTTCAAATTTTACAAGGGCTTCCTCCAAGGGAAGAGAGCCGAAAAGATTGGTCAAAACACCGAGTTTCATAGAGAAGTCCTCCGTATGTAATCAGAATTCTATTCTTATTTTAAACGATAGAGGGAGAAAAAGCAAGACATTTTGCAAAAAAAGAGGTTCCGTGGTGGGCTTTTGTTGCGAAAGCTTCTATTTGGCGTTTTTTATAACCCTCTTTTTCGGGTTCGTCCTTGCGTTTGCGTGGAAAGTGTGTTAAAATAGAAAAAAACAAAGCGGAGGACAAAACATGACGAAGGAAGAAAGACTCTCGCTGCTTGGGAAAAATCCCGTATTTTGGTCAAGACTCGGCTTTTGCTACGATCCGCCCTTGAAAAATGCCGAGGGGCGTCCGCTCGTGTTTACCGAGGACCTCTCGCGCTACGGCAAGTATCACGAGGAATTTTGCCGTGTGGGCGTGCATATCCATACCTGCGTTCTGCATGCGGGCTGGATGGGGGTGGATGAATACGATTATTCGCTCACCGACCGCGTGCTTGACGAGATCTTCCGCTGTGATCCCGACGGCTATTTTATCCCCCGTATCAAATTGAACGTTCCCATCGATTGGTGCTACGAAAACCCCGAGGAGCTGTTCGTGTACCCCGAAGGACCGACGGACAAGGAGGCGATCCGTGCCCTTGTCGGAACGGAGAAGCAGGATTACATCGGCTACGAAGCGCCGAACGGCTATTACATGGCGGGCGATTTCGTGGATCCGCGCCCCAACGTCGGGGGGCTGATCGCGCGCCAGAGCTTCGCTTCGAAAAAATGGCTTGCTGATGCGACGGTAGCCCTTGAAAAGCTGATCGACCGCCTGGAGAGAGGCAAATACGGCGACCGCATCCTCGGCTATCATATCGCCTACGGCACGTCGGGTGAGTGCGTGTTTTGGGGAAGGATCTCCGAAAGATACGGCGATTACGGCATCTGCGCGCGCCGCGCCTTCTTCGATTGGGGACTCCAAAAATACGGCTCGCGCGAAGCGCTCGCCGACGCGTGGTGCCAGGCGGCAGACGTGACGTGGGAAACGCTCCGCCTTCCCACACCCGAGGAGAGATATGGCGTCAAAGAGAGTGTCGAGGGCTTCTTCCGTGGGGCAAAGGCGCAGACGGTTGCCACCGATCTTGACATCTTCCACTCCGAGATCAACTGCGACGCCATTGCGCATTTCGGCAAGGCGATCAAAAAAATCGCGCCCGAAAAGCTGGTCGGTGCCTTTTACGGCTACTTCATGCACGTGAACAACGCCGCCTATACGGGGCATTGTGCGATCGCGCGGCTGCTCGATTCCCCCTACGTGGATTTCTTTGCCGCACCTAAGTCCTATTACAGATGTCAGGCGGGCGACGTCGGCGGTCACCTCGCGGCGGCACAGTCGGTTGGGCGTAAAAAGCTGTGGCTCGACGAGCTTGACAATCGCACCCACCTCGCAAAGGGCGTGGAAGCGGGCTGGGAGAGCGAGGGCATGCACAGCACCCGCACCGTCTTCTGGCGTGAGTTCGCTAAGAATCTCTCGGCGAATACCGGCTTTTGGTGGATGGACCTCGGCGGCGGATGGTTTGACGATGAGGAGATCATGGCGGAGTTTGCGCGTCTTCGCGCCGCCAACGACCTTTTGCAGTCAAAGCCCTATGAAAGTGCCGCCGATATCCTCGTGCTTGTTGATGACACGTGTATCACCCATATGAACATCAGCGAGGAACTGCGCCTCGGCTTTATGGAGGATTTTCTCTACGAGCTTCGCATGACGGGCTGTATCTCTGACCTCTATCTGCTCTCCGATCTTGAAGCGCTCGACCTCTCAAAATACAAGCTCATCGTCTTTGCCTACACCTTTGAAATGAGCGAAAAGCAAAGAGAAGTTGTCAAATCACTTGGGAAAGATAAGACTTTGCTCTTCAATTACGCCGCAGGCGTGATCTCGGACGGCGGCGTTTCGCTTGAAAACACGGCATCCCTTACTGGTGTCACGCTTGCCGCGGTCGAAAAACGGGAGTATGATTTTCCCACGCTTGCCGTTTGCGACGGGGATGCTAAGGTCCTCCTCCGCGACGAAGAGGGCAACGCGCGCATAGCGCAGAGGAATGGCGTGATCGTGAACACCAAGCCCTATCTTCGCGCGGACGAATTGCGCCGGATCACCGACCTTGCGGGCTGTCACGCTTACACGCCCACGGGGAATATCGTCTATGGCGACGCGCGCTTCCTCGGCGTCTTCACAGGCAAGGAGCAGGGGCTTTCGTCCCCCATCACCACGCGGGAGCAGGGAAGCTACCGCGACCTGATCAGCGGAAGGACCTACGAGGGTAGCGTCATCTCCCACCCCCTCGCCCCCAAAAGCGCCGCGTTTTTCCTTAAGGAGGAAACAAAGGCTTGAAATTCTTTTTAAAATACGCTATAATGTGATTCGTGTTCAACAAGGAGGAAAGAGAGTGAAAATGAAAAAAAGCAATGCTTTAATGCTATCGTATATCATTTTTCTCGCAATCGCATTTTTTGTTAATTGCTTTTCCGGTTGGGGAGGCCTCGGCAAGGTTGCGATGGCGGCAACGCTCGCAGGCTTGTTTTTTGCGATCGCGGATCTGATCAGTTGGCGTATTTCGTGCGAACGGGATTTTTGCAAGACCGTGCAAAAGGCGTTGACCACAGTAATCGCATCTGTTGAAAAGCTTAAGCTTTGCGCAGAATCGATCGTAGCGGAAAACAAGGAGATCATAGAGCTGATATCTCCTTATGACGGAAGCTCTGAGGCGTTAAATAAAGCGTTACAGATTTCGGAATCGGAGATCGCTTCTCAGAAGGGCTATATCGAAGCTTCGGAAACAAACAAAAGCAAGGCAGAGGCTTTAAATAAAGAGATCCTTGATATAAAAAGCCGAACGATCAACAAATTAAAAAAAGCGGAAACCATCATGATCGTTTTGGGCTTTGTGTCTTTCTTTGTCGTTTCGGCGTTTGATTATTTGTATACGCTGCTTTTCCACGCAGAATCTTCGGTAACGGTCATTGCCTTTGGCGTGATCATGGTTACGTATTTCTTAAAGGATGTTTTTGAAAACAAGCAAAAAAAAGAACTGGAAACAGCACTTGGCGCTTTGACGGATTCCGAAAGGATCCTTGAAACGATGATGCAAGACGTCACCGACAGGAAACGCAAAAAAAGCGTGAAAGACCTGATAGAGGCGGTTGAAACCAAAAAGGCGTTGACGGCTGCCCTTGCGGTGCTTCAAGCAGGCGAAAAGCAAGACGAAGAAAAACTGTAATGTAGCACAAAGCGGCTGTCTCAGCAAGAATAGAGACAAAGGAACTTGGTTTTCGTTTGAAACCGAGTTTCTTTCTCTTTTTGAAAAAAAGCGGCTTTGCATCTCTATTCTTATGTTTTTAGTGAAAGGGCTCGTCAGATTTAGAGCAGAATTTTTCGTTCTCCGAGCGAAAGGCGTATAGATATACGTCGAGCGAGGAAACGGAAAAAGCAAACAAAAATTGATAAAACGGAGAAAGTCGTTGTATCACAATAAGAGAAAGAAGGGACATAAAAATGCCCCTTCTTTTTTATGCCGCGTTGGCGTTGATGCGGTCTATGACCGATTTGATACCCAACCAAACGGAGATATCCGTAAAGATCTCTACAACACTACCATGGTCTGTAAAGGGGGACTCTTGTAAAACAGAAAGATCTTTCATGATACCGTTGCGGACGATATATTCCACAATTTGGTTGACAAAATAAATTTGGTGTGAATCAAGACTCGTATCGGAAAGATATGCAGAAAAGGCTTCTTTTGCTGCAGCCATATCTAGTCCCACGATCTCGCGCACAAATTCGCCAAGCGGCTTTTCGCCATATTCGGCTTCGTAATCCTTTTTGGTTCCAAGCTCACTCCACAAAATACGCTCAAGCGCTTGAATGTCGTCTTTTGTGAGAGGAATATTGCTTTTTAGCTTCGCAATGGCTTCTTCGTTTTGGTGATTGCGAATATAGAACTCAGCCTTTGCTTTGTAGTTTTTGAGGTCATCGCTTTCGAGCTCGGGCTCACGCCACTCGATGGAAAGGATCTCTTCATCAAAGTTGGTGATATATGGCTGAATGCGTGCCCCCGTGAGATATTTCATAAGACTGCGAAGGCTTTCACGGATGTATTCGAAATCGCTGATTTCTGCTCGCTCCAGATAATCCGTGTTCAAAATTTTGTTGATCAATTCGGCTTGTGCCATGATCTCCGGAATGTTTGCAACGCGGGAAATAGCGTCGACTCTTTTCTTAAGATCAGAATAAGCGCGGGAATATTTCTTTCCTGCAAGATAAGCTAGCTCAATTCCGTACATCAAGGCGTCAAATCGCACGGCGGATGCCTCTTCTGCATCTGGAGTAACCAAAGGCGCAAGCTCTTCTCCCATTTTGAGCGTATCCTCATACGTGAGGACGGTATAGCTTTCGGGGAGAGAATATTTCTCCACGTAGCGCAAGTGTTGACGGACGGCAAAGTTTTTCTTGTTGAGCTCCTGCACCTTGCGTACCATATCATCTATGAGTGTTCCACGGAAGAAAATTAACTCGTCAGTCTGGTAGGGAAGCTCTTGAAGCTTAAACGCGATCTGCGCCTTTAGACGAAAGATAGCACCTTGCAATGCGATTTGGTTTGCGGTGGGGCGACCTTGATTCATGCGGAAAAATTCAAAGTTTCCGCAAAAATCAAAAATGTAGAACTTTTCTTTATCCTTGTCGTCAATCAGCTTTTCACATGTACGCGTGCCGCGACCGATCATTTGCCAGAACTTTGCCTTACTCATGACCTTCTTGAAGAAAACAAGATTTAAAACCTCGGGCACATCAATTCCCGTGTCAAGCATATCAACCGAAATGGCAATCTGCGGCATCTTTTTGGGATCGTAAAAGTCGTCAATGGCACTTTGCGCAAATTTTGTGTGATTGTCAATGACCATTGTATAGCCGAGAAGATGCGGATATTCCTTGCAAAAGATCTCGTGAATCTTTTCGGCGTGATTGTGATTTTTGGCGAAAATGATGGTTTTGCCAAGCTTTTCACCGTAATCGATACGAAGTCCGTTTTGCATCAAAATATGAAGCACTTGACGGATGGTGTCTTCGTTGAATACCCACTCGTTGAGCGCAGAGGAAGAAATGCTTTCGGGGATTTCCCCGTTTTCGTTCTCAAAGGTGTTTTCGTAGGCTTCCTTATCCTCGTCGGAAAGATCGTCGTAAACGATGCCCTGTTCAATGAATTTGAGCTTGGTTTCCACCGACATGAAATCTATGAGGAAGCCGTCGTTTACTGCTTGTCCCAGCTCGTAGCCGTAGGTCGGCACGCCGTTTTCAAGCTCAAAGATCTCGTAGGTGTTTTTGTCGATCTCGTCCTTTGGCGTTGCTGTAAGACCGACGAGAGGGGCATCGAAATAGTTGAAAATATCCTTATATTTGTTGTAAATGGAACGGTGTGCCTCATCCACGATCACAAGATCAAAGTGACCGACAGTAAAGAGCTTTCGGTCGTTTTCGTCTTTGATCTCATCTATGCAATGGATCATGGTTTGATAGGTTGAAAAAACACAGCGCGCATCAAAATTTTCTTTTTCCTCGCAGAGATTGCTTACCGAGAGGTCGGGGAGCATGTTCGTAAAAGCACGCTTTGCCTGAGTCACGAGCGAATTGCGGTCAGCAAGAAACAGAATGTTTTTCACCCAGCCATGGTCAAGCAGGACCTTGCAAAGGGCAATCACCGTTCTTGTCTTGCCTGAGCCTGTTGCCATAACAAGAAGAGCCTTGCGACGGTTCTTTTTGTCAAATGCTTCGCAAACTGCCTTGATCGCGGCTTCCTGATAATAGCGCCCTGCAATCGCCTTGTCCACCATCACGTTTTTTAGGCTGTTGCGCATGAGATGCAGATTAAAAAGCTTCTCAAGATCGCGCTTGGAATAGACGGAAGCAACGGGACGCTCCGGGTAGTATTTATCATCCCATATGCGTGTGTCAAAGCCGTTCGAAAGAAAGATGATAGGACGCTTGCCGTATTTTTGCTCCAGGCAGTCGGCGTATAGCTTTGCTTGCCGTCTTCCGTCCACCACATCCTTGCAAGTGCTTTTGGCTTCCAAAACGGCGAGAGGCTTGCCGTCGTCGCCAAATAACACGTAGTCAGCGCGTCCTGTTCCGCTCTTGGTCGGCATCCCAAAAAGCTCGACTTCGTTCTGCCAATCAAGGCCCTCCGTCCACCCCGCATCCTCCAGCATAAAGTCAATATAGATCTTGCGCGTTTCGTATTCGGAAAGATCAAGTGGCTTGGGAACATAAGTCTCCTGTTGCTCTGCACGGCGCGCAGTCAGCTCGTCCTTGAGGGCTTTGTTTTCTTCGATCAGCTTGGCTACGTCGATCTCCGTATCGGGTACAAAAGCGATGGCTTCGTCAACGGTGAGCACGAGCAGAGATTTGTCAAACTCTTGCTCGGTATATTGGGGCGCGTAAAAATATGCTACCTCGTCGAGAAAAACAAAGAGGTTCTCGAGGCACAGCTCGGCTTGCTCAACGGTGACTTTTTTGCCGCCGTGTGCCGCATTGTTGCCGATCTTGCGGATGATATCCATGCGCTTCCAAATATCAAAGCCGACAACACCTCGAAACTCAGGCGCATCAATCAGTGCTTGGAGATTGTTGTTGTAAGGCGTTTCTAACTCCTTGTCAACCGAATACATCCACTTGACCGCAAATTCCATTGCCCGTCGGCAGTTGATCACGCATGCGTCAATGTCGATATGTAACAGCTTTTCGGCTGAGATCGCCACATCCGCAAACGCGTCAAAATCGGGGGTGAGTTTTAGAAAATCAAAGTTGGTCATTGGGTCACCTCGCAAGGAGCTGATGGCTTTTTTGTCTCAATATCTGTGCTGTTCGTGGATTGATGAGCATTTTGTTGAATACCACAATATTCCAACAATAGTTTCTCGGCGATCTCCGCTTTCTCTTCTTCGGTAAATGTTGTTGATGCTTTAATTCTATCTAGTGTAACAAACAGTTGGTTTGTGGTTTCATCTATTTGATTGTATTCTTCAATTTCTTGTGAAGAATTTTTAGTTCCGTCTAAAATTGCGTTCCTTTCTTCTTTTATGGGGAGCAAAGCACTCATAAACAGTTCTATTAAAGTGTTTGTGCACAAATAAAAGGCTATTGTCACAACGGTTTGGTTAAGAAGGTTTACTTCACTAGAAGAAAAATAAACGCAACTGCTTGCAACGCTTATTACGATGATATTAGCGGTTAATAAGGGAATGAAGTTGAACGATTGACATGTGTTTTGATAAAACTCCCCTTTCTCTTCAATGTATCGGCGTTTGGAGAGAGGGAAAGGGTCCGATGGTTGTTGGGGCTTTTTCTTTTTCAAGTGTTCCAATACTATAGGCCAGACTACAAATATAGTTATGGATATTCCAATAATAGTCCATTCTGTAGAAAGTATGCTTTTTAAATCTTCGTATTTCCAAATAATTTTGCTTTTTATCGAAGCAAAACAAATAACTGAAAAAACATAATATAGTATCATTTTGGGATAGTTCATTGAAATCCAGTTGGAGAATTTTGTTTTTTTAAACGAATTAACTCGTACTATAACGTATACCAAAACTACTATTGAAACAAGAACGCTTCCAATTACAGAAATGAACAATCCAACTTTACTATCCAGTAAATTGAATTTGCTAAAAAGATTTATAAACACACTCAGATATAGAAATGAAAGAAACAAAGCGAAAGCAAATACGAGTACGTAGAGGCCTAATGAAATCAATTTTTGTCTCATGTCTTCTCCTTTATATTTACGAATTTCTTACATTAACAATGTTGTATCTTACCCAAAAGATTTTTTCATCAATGCTTTTTAAGATTTTTTGTTTGTTCTTGGTTTTATTCTTTGCAAATATGCTTTCTTACCTTCTTTAATGTAGGTCAACAAAATTTGATAATCATCAACATTATGAAATTCAGTATAAACCACATTGTTTGATAAGCAAGACAAAAAAGAATTCGCTATCCCCGCCGCTGTTTCAAAAAGTTTTTCAAGTGCTTCTTTTTTCAAAGCTACCTCGCGATAAAGTTCTTTGGCATTTAAGAAGGTGCTTTTATCCAAATGAGCCAAGTGCTTATCTCTCAGCGTAATTAACTGAGATCTGAAATTTTGTACAGACTGATATTTTTCTCGTGCTTCCTTTATATTTGCGCAAATGTCCTTTTGCACTTCATATGGAATCTGTTCTCCTGTATAACCATTTGTATGTATTATTGCATGACTTTTAGGAAACAAAGTTTGGTTTTGATCGCATATATTGATTAACTTTTGCAATCCCAGACAATCTTTGTGCTCATCATATAATTTGGCTGTTCCAAGCAATGTTTTAGATAGCAGATTGTTAAGTGTTACAGTCCAAAAGCAGGGAGAGTATTCAAGAAGTTTTTCGTATTTCGCTCCTTCTTGCATTTCTTCTCTCAATCCGTTCCAAATGATCCAATTGGTTTTTATAATTGTTATCTCATGTAAAAATTCATTTAGCGTTGCCTCTAGCTTTTCGGTTGTCATATGCTTCACCCAAATGTTTTTGCATCAATGCTTTTTTTAGTGTTTCGAGCTTTTCAAGACTCTTATTAATTCTCCGCCGAGATTGCTACGTCCGCAAACGCATCAAAATCGGGGGTATTTTTTAGGAAATCAAAGTTGGTCATGACAATTATCTCTTTCCGGTAATTCAATAATTGAATTTTGAGTTTGAAGGCAAATAGAGCAAAATGCTTTTCCAAATACAGTTAACTCCATGTATCCCTCAACAAAATCCACTTTTGCAATCTTGTCCATATTTTCAATATATGCTTTTCTACTTAAAATGTAAGAATGATTTTTAAGCGAGTCATATCTTGATTTGTCAGCTAAACATTGCTTTGTTGAGGCATTTATTAACCCTAATCTTATCAAATTGTCAATATGTTTTTCATACCCACCACAATCTTCACAATCACAAAGTTCTCCTATATTTGTAAACAACTTAAGGGCTACAACTGTTTCGCCATTTTTTTTGTATGCCTTGAGAGCAACTGTTGGAACAAAGGAAACGTTGTTAATATATCTTAGAATTTTTGCTTCATCTGGAGAAAGCTGTTTGATTATTTCAACAAAACCTGGATGAACTCCGTTTTTGACAACCTTATTCATTGAATTTGCTAGAAGATTTGCATACATATCCCTTAATTCATCACTATCAAAACAATATGCAATCTGTTGTAATGCAGGAACTGCAACATAGTTTTCGGGGGGCACAATTAGTTCTTCAGGAGTGTATTGTAATTTTTCAGCTAACAGTTGCCGAGTTCGTTCGTAATTATAATGTTTTTCTGCAACCCATAATTTCGGTTTGGATAATGCTGCATCTATTGCTTGAAATGGTAGAGCAATAACCGATCCTACTGCTTTTAACATCGGCTGTAATGTATCCTTATATCCTTCCACTGCAACTGCTTTTGCTGCTTCGATCGCCATTTCTTTTCCTAAATCTTCAGACATATTTTTCTCCCTCACCCAAAATATTTTTGCATCAACGCCTTTTTCAGCGTTTCGAGCTTTTCAAGGCTCTTTTGAATTGCTAATTTCGATTTTTCGACTTGTTCGACGAAGACTGCAAACTGCTTTTGCAATTCCTTTGAAGGAACTACGATAGGCATCTTTGCCAGTGCTTTTGCTCCAAAGTTCTGCTGTGCAACACCAACTTTGGACTGTTCGACATAATCCTTGCCAAAACTTGAATTGATATAATGGCATACATAAATGGCATGTGCAAGGGTAACATCTTTAAGGCGGACAATCAGTGTGGTAAATGTCTGGCATCCCGTATATTTTTTCGGAACCAAACAGGCAACACCAGGATATCCTGTTCTTATTACCAGTATGTCATTTTCTGCAAGTTGCTTACTACCGTACTTCTTTGCAAAATCGGGTGTGATGTATATGAGGTCATTTTCATCGAGATAGTTTTCTTTAATGTTCTGATTTCTTAACATCACAATGCCGCTATCCGCATAAGCATGTGTTGCTGAGTTTGCAATGCCCACGGTAACAAACTCAGAGATTTCTTCAAGAAATACTTTGCTGACGCTATGCCAGCAATCGCCAAACATCTCGATAAATCGGGATTTAACAAGCTCGTCCAACTTTGAAAGTTGCTGCTTGCGAAGGAAAATTAAGTTGCTAACTAATCCCAAAACATGCGAAATATGTGCTTGTTCTTCCGGTGTGTGATTTGGCAATGTTTCGCTACAATAATCCTTAAAATAAATGT
>SVTN01000036.1 GCA_015063765.1 Oscillospiraceae bacterium
CCCGGTGAGATTCCAGCGTTCGGGAAGCTCACCGGGGGCGAGCCCCTCCTTTTGCAGGAGCGTTCCCATGCCGCCGTCAAGAAACAGCGTATTTTCCTTGATAAATTCGGTAATTTTCATACCTGCTCCTTCATAACGATGCCAACAAACGCGGTCACCGATTTTTTGGGGGTCATCAAAAGACTGTTGCTCAGCGTGACACCGAGAGATTTGGGAAGTGCGAGCGCACGAAACACATCCGTCTGCACCGATAGGGGAAGGTCGCCGTAGCCTGCGCTGAAGCGCGGACGGAGAGCGCAGCCCTCTTTGGTGTATTTTTCAGCAAGGTCGCGGCAAAAGACATCGGCGAGCGCCTCGACACGCTCGGTACCCAAGGCGTCAAGCAAAAGAGCTTTGGCGGGGGATCTGACTCCCTCACGCAAAACCATTCTATCGATGAAATGCCCGACCGTTGCGCCGAAAGCAATGACGGCGTGGCATCGGTCAAGATTTTTTGCAAGGTCGCGCGAGCTTGTGGTGAAAAAGCCGAGGGAGATGCCCTCTGCGGTTTTCGTGACGGGATATACGGCGTAGGCGACGCGGTAGGAAAGCCCGTCGTCCACAAGTGCCAAGCATTCGTCGAGAAGGGCTGCAAGCGAAGCGTCCGCTTCCCTCGCCCCCGCATAGCGCAGGATCTCCTTCTTGTTGATCGGCGGCGCAGAATACACCGCCATGCAGATATCGCCCGTCATCCGAGGATATCCGAAAGATTTGCCATGATCGAGGCGGCAACGTCGGGATTGTTCATCGAGTAAACGTGGACGTTACCGATGCCGTTGGCATACAGGTCAATGATCTGATCGGTGGCATAGGCGATGCCTGCCTGCTTCATGGCAGCGGGATTTTCGCCGAATTTATCGACAAGCGCCTTAAAGCGTTGGGGCATGAGCGAGCCCGAAAGCTTGATGGCGCGCTCCACCTGCCGCCCGTTGGTGATGGGCATAATGCCGGGGATGACGGGGACGATAATGCCAGCCTCGCGGATCTTGTAAAGAAAGTTGTAGAAAAGGTTGTTATCGAAGAACATCTGGGTGGTGAGGAAGGAGCAGCCTGCCTCCACCTTTTCCTTTAAGTGCAGGATATCCTCTTTTTGATTTGCGCTTTCGGGATGCACCTCGGGATAGCAGGCACCGCCGATGCAAAAATCCGCCCCCGATGCGCGGAGCTCGCGCACGAGATCCACCGCGTAGCGGTACGCCCAAAGCGAGCGGTCGCCCTTCTCAAGCTCGGGGGTGAGGTCGCCTCTGAGCGCCATCACGTTTTCAATGCCTGCTTCGCGCATTTCGCGGATCTTCTCTGCCACCGTTTCACGGGTCGAGGAAACGCAGGTGAGGTGGGCCAAGGTCGGCACGCCGTAGCGCTCCTTGATGTTTTTGGCAATATCCAAGGTATAGCGGCTGGTACCGCCGCCTGCACCGTAGGTAACACTCATAAAGGCAGGACGGAGCTTCGCGATCTCCTCGGTCGCCCCCTTCACGCTCTCAAAAGCAGAATCGGTCTTCGGGGGAAACACCTCGAAGGAAAGAGATAGCTTCTCTTTTCCCAAAAATTCAGACAGCTTCATCGCAATCGCCTCCTATATTTACTTGTTTTATTTTAACACAGTAAAACGTTAAAATCAAGTTTTTTCGCCGAAAAAAAGGGGAAAACGCCCTTTTTCCGCATTCAAACGGGCAAATACTTGACGAAAACGCTTTTTTGTGATATCTTGTTCTAAAAAGAAGTATATGAGGGAAAGGGAAATCAGCTATGTTCTTTCAGCATCGCCGCCTGCTTTTGCTTTCCCTGTTTGCCCTTTTCTCCGTTTTTGTCGCCGAAGCGCTGACACACACCGCGAAGGCGTTTTTCTTTTGGGGACTTTGCGGGCTTTCGCTAATATTTTTGATCGTTTCGCTTCTCAAAAAGAGATTTTTCGTCTTTGCCCTCGCCCTTTTACTGTCGGCAGGTGCCTTTTTCTCCTCATATCAGATCTCGTACCGCAAGGGGATCGCAGAGAGCTTAACAGAGGCAGGTGCGGCAGAGCTTTCCGTGAGCGTCCGTACCCCTACGGGCAATAGTGACGACGTCTACCTCGCAGAAGGTGTTTTGACCGTTTTTGATGAAAAGAAGCCCGTAAAGCTGCGCGTGAAGATCATATCTCCTACGCCCATGAAGGCGGGCGACGTTCTGTTTGGGGAAGCCGAATTTCTTTTGCTTGAAGAGAATGACTACGGCGCGTGGGAAGGCTTTTACGGCACCGTTTGCTTTGAAGAGTGCCGTGCCGTTGATCGGTTGACGGGTATAACCTATGCCGTCGGCGACCTCCGCAGCTTTTTGATCAAACGGCTCCATACGGCAGTTCCGGGAGAGGGCGGTGCGCTTTTTGCGGCGCTGCTTCTCGGGAACCGCAGTGGACTTTCGCCTTCCTTTACGCGCGACATGACGCGCCTCGGCACGTCACACATGCTTTCTCTCAGTGGCATGCACCTCGCTGTTTTGACGGCGGGGATCGCCTTTCTTTTAAAGCTGCTCCGTCTTGGGAAGCATTTACGCACGCTGATCCTCGGTCTTTTTGTCGTTTTCTTTATGGTTTTGACCGGACTTTCCTCCTCTGTCATGCGTGCGGGCTTTATGTTTCTTTTGTCGGCACTTCCCTTGTTTTTAAGAGAGGAGCGCGACAGCTTTTCTTCTCTTACAGCGGCGGTCGCCGTCATCTGCCTTTTTGAGCCGTATGCGACACGCGACCTTTCCCTTTGGCTCTCTACCCTTGCGACGCTTGGTATTTTGTTTTTGTTCGACCGTATGAAGAATACGAAAAATGAAAGCGTTTCGCTCAGGAAACGGCTTTTTCGCGCCGTCCTTATTTCCCTTTCGGTCACGGTTGCCGCAACGGTGGCAACCCTTCCGCTGACCCTTCTTGTATTCAAAACCTTTCCCTTGCTTTCTCCCATTGCGAACCTGCTCTTGTCCCCGCTCGTGCAAATCGCACTTTACCTTTCTCTGTTTGCGGCGTTGCTTGGTCATCTTCCTCTTCTTTCTTGGATCTCTACGCAGATATGTAATCTTATATTTACAATTTCGCGTGTTCTTGCGGATATACCGCGCACGCTCCTCCCGCTTGAAAGCTCTTACGCGCTCATTCCCGTCTTTCTTCTCTTCGGTTCTCTGCTCATATACTATCTTTTCTGTCCGAAGCGGCTGTTCCGTCTGCGTGTTCCCTTGGCGATGTTTCTTATCTGCGCGCTGACCGTCGGCGTGATCGGCGGTACACCTCGGTTTCTCCATAGGGACGAGCTGAAGGTTTCCTATTTTGCCGACAAGGAGAATAGATGCGACGCACTGCTTTTCCGTTATAAAGGCGAGCGGCTTATGTCGGTGTTTTCCGATTTTTCCTTTGTCGGCACGGCAGAGCGGGAAGGCTTTACCCTTATTGCCGGAGAGCTGGACGGATTTCTTTTACCTTACTATACCGAAAACTGCGTGAAGTACATAGAAGCGCTCGTGAGCGCTTACAAGATCTACCGTCTTTATCTTCCCGCGCCCCAAGGCACCGAGGAAAGAGCGGTATACTCGGATATTCTCACTTCGGCGGCGGAAGCGGGTGTTCCTACCGTTGCCTTTCAAGCGGATACCCCCTTCTTTTTCGAGTTTTTAACGGTATCTCATATGGTAGCAAACGCCGAGGCTCTATACCCTTCCGCGCATGCCGAATTTTTGTTTGGTTACGGGCGCATCGGCTATTTCAGCGCAAATGCGTTAGACGAAGAAGCGAGCACTTGCACCCTGCGCGCCGATCTGCTCCTGTTCGGGACTTGGGGTGCTCCGAATAACGCACAGTTTCCCCGTGAAGAATTTATATCGGGAGATACACGCATTTTATGTGCCGCCCCCGTTTTCCTTCCCTTGGACAACGCAGAGGGTATTGTTTTTTCCGTGAACGCGACGGCATATCTTCCCTTACGCACGAAAACGCCTTGATTTTTTTCATTGTGGCAAAAATTTTGCGCATTTTTATTGACGAAAGCAAAAAAGAATGTTATAATGATATGGTATGTCATGCTTGATGCATACAAATAACAGAGTAAAGGAGAACAAGCGATGAGCGATGCCGGCAGTATACGCGCGGAAGGCGGACCCAGTAGACCCTTAAAGTATGACGTGTGCGCGGGCAATCCTCGCCACAGCTCCTGACGCTCCCCTTCCGCACGCTACTCCCCCAATTTTCATCGAAGGGAGGACACGCACATGGAAGAAAAAATTTCTTTCCTGAATGAAGACGGACAGCCGAACGTGGATGCCGTCCTCGAAATGATGGAGGCAAAGCAGTTTTCACAGCTGCGCGAGCTGCTTTCCGAATTCCCCGCCGCGGACCTTGCTGAGCTTTTTTTGGACATTCCCGACGAAAAGGATCCGCTGTTGTTCCGCATTTTACCGAAGGAAATTGCGGCTGACGTGTTCGTTGAAATGGACACCGATGCGCAAGAAAGACTACTCTATTCCTTCTCCGACCGCGAGCTTGGCGAGGTGCTTTCCGAGCTGTATATGGACGATACCGTCGATATCATTGAGGAGATGCCCGCAAACGTGGTCGCACGTATTCTGCGCCTTGCGACCCCCGAGGCAAGAAAGCAGATCAACGAGCTTTTGAAGTACCCCGAGGACTCCGCGGGCAGCGTGATGACCACCGAGTTTGTCCGTCTGCGCAAGGATATGACGGTGGAGGATGCGTTTCTTGCCATCCGCCGCGTTGCCATTGACAAGGAGACGGTGTACACCTGCTACGTGACGGATGAGGCAAGACACCTTGAGGGTGTCATCACCGTCAAAAAGCTTCTTTTGTCCGAGCCCGACGCCCTCCTTTCCGAGATCATGGAGGAGAACGTCGTTTCGTTAGAAACACACACCGACCGTGAAGAGGTCGCGCTCGCCTTCAACAAATACGGCTTTCTTGCCCTGCCCGTCGTGGATGCGGAGAACCGCCTGGTCGGTATCATCACGATGGACGACGCACTTGACGTCATGCACGAGGAGGCGGAGGAGGACTTTGCGGTGATGGCAGCCGTCACGCCGACCGAGGATCCTTACCTGCGCACGGGCGTTTTCCGTATTTTTGCTTCGCGCATCCCCTGGCTCTTGATCCTGATGCTGTCCGCGACCTTTACGGGCATGATCATCTCGGGCTTTGAGAGCGCGCTTGCCGCCTGCGTGGCACTCACCGCCTTTATTCCCATGCTGATGGGTACGGGCGGTAACTCGGGCAGTCAATCGTCGACCACCGTCATCCGCGGTATCTCTCTCGGTGAGATTGAATTCAAGGATACCCTGCGCGTCCTGTTCAAGGAGCTGCGCGTGTCCATCCTTTGCGGCGTTTGTCTTGCCATCGCCACCTTTGCCAAGGTGATGCTGGTGGATGCGTATATGATGGGAAATCCCCAGGTCACCCCCACCGTTGCACTCGTGGTGTCCTTGACCCTTCTCGTCACGGTGATTGCGGCAAAGCTGATCGGCTGTCTTTTGCCGATCATTGCAAAAAAGGTGCATCTTGACCCTGCGGTCATGGCAAGCCCCTTTATCACTACCCTGGTGGACGCTGTTTCACTTCTCGTTTATTTTGCTATCGCCCATACCTTCTTGGGCATTTAAGCGATGGCTTATCATCATCCGAAAGGAAAATTATCATGAAAAAAGAGCTTTCTAAGACTTATGACCCCTCATCGTTCGAGGACAGACTGTACGAGCATTGGCTCTCGTCGGGCTATTTCAAGCCCGATCCCGACGAAAGCAAGCCTGCCTTCTCTGTGGTCATTCCTCCGCCTAACGTTACGGGTCAGCTTCATATGGGACACGCGCTGGACGAAACGCTCCAGGATATTCTCGTGCGTACCAAGAGAATGCAAGGCTTTAGCACCCTTTGGGTGCCCGGCACCGACCACGCGGGAATTGCGACCCAGATCAAGGTAGAGGAGAGTCTTCGTGTGAACGAGGGACTCACCCGCTACGATCTCGGCAGAGAGAAGTTCCTTGAGAAGGTTTGGGATTGGAAGAACAAGTTTGGCTCTCGCATCATCAACCAGTTGAAGAAGCTCGGCTCCTCCTGCGATTTCAGCCGTGAGCGCTTCACCATGGACGAGGGCTGCTCCCGTGCTGTGCGTGAGGTGTTCGTCAACCTTTACGAAAAGGGACTCATCTACCGCGGCTTCCGCATCATCAACTGGTGCCCCAACTGCCGCACCGCCCTCTCGGACGCTGAGGTGGAATACAGCGAGCAGGCAGGACATTTCTGGCACATCCGTTACCCCATTAAGGGAACGGACGACTTTCTCACCATTGCAACAACCCGTCCCGAAACGCTGCTCGGCGATACCGCCGTTGCCGTCAATCCCGAGGACGAGCGTTATACGGCGCTTGTGGGAAAGATGCTTGTGCTTCCTCTCGTGGGACGCGAGATCCCGATCGTTGCCGACGAGTATGTTGAAAAGGATTTCGGTACAGGCTGTGTAAAGATCACCCCCGCACACGACCCCAACGACTTTGAGGTCGGAAAGCGTCACGATCTCCCTGTGATCCGCGTAATGAACGACGACGGCACCATCAATGCCGAGGGCGGCAAGTACAAGGATATGGACCGCTATGCGGCAAGAGAAGCCATCGTTCGTGATCTGGAAGAGGGCGGATTCCTTGTGAAGGTAGAAGATTACTCGCACAATGTCGGTACCTGCTACCGCTGCGGTACCACCGTTGAGCCTCTCACCTCCGACCAGTGGTTCGTTAAGATGGAGCCCCTCGCAAAGCCCGCGCTCGACGTGGTCCTTTCGGGTGACATCAAGTTTGAGCCCGAGCGCTTCACCAAGACCTATGTGAACTGGATGGAGAACGTGCACGACTGGTGCATTTCCCGTCAGCTTTGGTGGGGTCACCGTATTCCCGCCTTCTATTGCGATGCTTGCGGCGAGATGACCGTATCCAAGACGGACATCACCGTGTGCCCCAAGTGCGGCAAGCCCGTCCGTCAGGAAGAGGACGTGCTTGACACCTGGTTCTCGTCCGCGCTTTGGCCCTTCTCCACCATGGGTTGGCCCGATAAGACTGCCGATCTTGCGCGCTACTATCCGACAAGCGTGCTGGTGACGGGCTACGACATCATCTTCTTCTGGGTTGCCCGTATGATCTTCTCCGGCATGGAGCATATGGGTGAGAAGCCCTTTGATACCGTCTTTATTCACGGTCTTGTGCGCGACGCAAAGGGCCGCAAGATGTCCAAGTCCCTCGGCAACGGTATCGATCCCCTTGAAATCATTGAAAAGTACGGTGCGGACGCGCTTCGCTTTGCTCTTGCCAGCGGCAACGCTCCCGGCAACGATATGCGCTTCTCGGATGAGAAGATCGAGTCGGCAAGAAACTTTGCCAACAAGCTGTGGAACGCATCCCGTTTTGTTCTGATGAACATGGACGACGAGAGCGTGTGCAAGCTGCCGCCCGTTGAAGAAATGGCGCTTGAGGATAAGTGGATCCTCTCCCGCTTCAACCGCCTTGCAAAAGAGGTGCGCGAGAACATCGACCGCTACGAGCTCGGTGTTGCGCTTGCCCTTATTTACGACTTTGCTTGGGACGTTTTCTGCGACTGGTATATCGAGCTTTCGAAGAACCGCCTTTACGAAACGGGATCGAAGGAAGCAAAGACCGCGATCTCGGTGCTCGGCTACGTGCTGACAGGCATCCTCAAGCTCCTGCATCCCTATATGCCCTTCATCACCGAGGAGATCTACCAGGCTCTCCCCCACGACGAAGAGAGCATCATGATCAGCGCATATCCCGTCTTCGACGAAAAGCTCCTCTTCCCTGAGGAGGAGGCGGCAATGGAGAAGGTGCTTGACGCCATCCGTGCCATCCGTGCGCGCCGTGCCGAGATGAATGTGCTTCCCTCTCGCAAGACTAAGCTTTATATGGTAACGAAGGAGGATGCGATCTTCCGTGCCGCTGAGGGCTTCTTCCGCAAGCTCGCAGGCGCATCCGAGGTGCTTTTCCCTGCGTCCTATGAGGACGAGGGTGCCGTTTCCATCGTCACCGATGCTGTGACCGTGTACATTCCTCTTGCCGACATGATCGACTTTGAGAAGGAGCGTGCGCGTCTTACGAAGGAGCTTGAAAAGATGGAGGGCGAGATCAAGCGCCTCTCCGGCAAGCTCTCGAACGAGGGCTTCCTTGCCAAGGCGCCCGAGGCTGTCGTGGCACAGGAAAAGGAAAAGCTTGCAAAATACGAGGCAACCAAGGAATCCCTTCTTGCCGAACTGAAGAAATTAGGCTAAAAGGAAAGGGAGATCCGTAGATCTCCCTTTTCACACCTATGCGGAAGACCGCATATAACAATAACGACACTCTCTTCGAGGTAATGTTATGCATCCTGTGATACTAACCGCCCTTGGTGTGGGCGGTGCCACCGTTTTCGGTGTAGTAATTGGCTTCTTATTTAAAAAAATCTCACACAAGTTCAGCGATATCGTCCTCTCCTTTGCGGCGGGCGTTATGCTTGCGGCGGCGGTCTTGGGACTCGTTTTGCCTGCTCTTGAGCACGGCTCCGGCAAATGGACAGATCTTTTGATCGTTGTCTTAGGCATTTTTGTGGGTGCCGTCGTGCTTGACCTGATCGACAAGCTGGTGCCCCATCTGCACAAGCTTGCAGGAAAAGAGCCCGATCTGCACTCCGACTGCGGACAGTGTAGAAACGAAAAGGCGAGCAAGGTGCTTCTTTTCGTGCTTGCCATTGCCATTCACAACCTGCCCGAGGGCATTGCGGCAGGTGTCGGCTTCGGTACAGGCAACACGACGGACGCGCTTCTTCTCGCGGCAGGTATTGCCTTACAAAACATCCCGGAGGGTATGGTGATCGTCGCACCGATGCTCGCGTCGGGCATTTCGCCGAAGCGCACCTTCCTTTACGCATCTCTCACCGGCTTTATTGAGGTAGTCGGCACCTTTATCGGCTTTTTTGCCGTCAGCATCGCCTCCACCATTCTTCCCTTTGCGCTTGCCTTTGCGGGCGGCACGATGCTCTACGTCATCAGCGATGAGATGATCCCCGAGACCCACGCGCATGGCTCGGAAAAGGGCGCAACCTACGCGCTGCTCTTCGGATTTTGCTTAATGCTTGGGTTTGATTTCTTGTTATAATGCACGCATGAAAAAGCGCGACCGCAAGGTCGCGCTTTTTTTGATATCAAAGGGTGTCAGTAAAGTAAGCGTTTGTATTGGCACGCTTGCCTTCCGCATCGGTGACGGAAAGGCGGAAATAGCGAAGGTTAAGGCCGTAGAGGGGGAAGGTAGCTTCGGTGAGAAGCTCGCCGTCCTTTGCGTGCTTTGCCCAGGAAACACGGACACCGCCGTGAAGAGCGATGGTTCTCGCAGGAGAGCACTTGATATGAACGGCATCGTCTTCAAGATACAGCTCGTAGATTTCGGGACCCATGGATGCATAAAAATCGCCGTTTTCCAAGGCGCGGGTGACAGTGCGGTAATCAAGGCTCTCGGCGCGGATCATCGTGAAGCCGCCGAAGGAATCGTGAAAAGCATCGTCCCCTGCGCCGCCGTTGTGGTTATCGTCAGTTGCGGTGCAATAGATACGCTCGCCCGCACGAAGCATGTCGTCGTAAATATAGGCGTTATAGTCCTCATACCCCGACGAATAGCAACCGTAGTTACAGATCTCCATCGCGTGCATGCCGTGGTAGTTCGTATACTGATCGCGCGTTTCAAGCGACCACGCGGGATGATTGTAGGTGACGAAGAAGCCTGCCTCTCTTCCCTTTTGCATCACTTCTGTCATGCTCTTTGTGCTGTAGTCATACACCATGTCAACATGCTCGGGATCAAAGCAGAAGTAGGGGGCGTAGGCTCTTGCCTTTTCAAGATAGCGGCTACCGTTCATCACGTGCTGTCTTGGGTTTGTGTTATCCAATGCGATAAAGCAAATGTGGCAGGCTAAAGGATGCTCACCCCAAGGCTTATTCTCGCACACCTCGTACTCCCAACCAATGAGAGGCAAAAAGTCCGCGTCGGCAAGATAGGAATGATCAACCATCAGCTGATGGTCGGTGTATGCCACGATGGAATAGCCGCGCTTTTTGTATTCCTCCTTCATGCGCTCGGGCGAAAAGTTACCGTCCGATACGGTTGTGTGGCAGTGAAGGTTTGCTTTGTACCAATTTCCCTCGGGGGGAAGAAGATGTTTTTTCATGAGAATCACCTCGACAGTTGTTCTATGGAAATTTTATCACAGACGGGGCTGCTTGTCAAGGGATTATCCGTTTATTTTTCGGGCGCATCGGGATATTCGTCGCGCGTGACGTCCTTTTTGGGAAGGCGTAAAAAGAGGCGCAAAAGGGCGCGCCCGTTGAAGGGGATGAGGGGGTAGAGATAGCTTCTGCCACCGGATAGGGTTTTGTTGGAGATGAGAAGAATGACGGGGACGGGGATAAAAGCGAGATAGCCCCAGATGCCGAAGATGGCTGTGACGGCAAGCCATAGCATGCGCATGAATTTAAAGGCGTAGCCAAGCTCGTGGTTCTGCTGAGAGAAGCCTGCAATGGCGACAAGGGCGATATAGAAGATGACATCGGGCGAGAGCCAGCCGATGGTGACGGCAAACTCACCGAGGATCAAACCGCCGATCACACTTAAAGAGTTTGTGAGCATATCGGGGGTGTTCATCGAAGCAAGCTTTAACCCGTCCACGGCAATCTCGGCAAGATACAGCTGTAAGAGCAGCGGAAGCGTTCCCGTATCCTTGGGAACGAGGACGGCGAGCCATGCAGGTAACAGGCTTGCATAATCCTGCAAGAGATACCAGGTGGGCAAGAAAAAAAGGGCGAGGGTGAAGATAAAATGACGAAGCAGGCGCATATAGCAGCCCGTGACGGGTGGGAGATAAAAGTCGTCGGTTTCCTGCATGAAATCAAAGATGGAAACGGGCAATACCATAACCTGGGGTGCGGTATCGCAAAGGAGAAGCACCCTTCCCTCAAACAGCTCCGCCGCGGCGGCATCGGGTCTGCCGAGATATCTCGCCTTGGGGAGAGGGTTGATCCATCTGCGCGGAATTAGGCATTCGGCAAGGCTTTGCATACCGAGCGTCAGGGATTCGGGATGCACGCTTTTGAGCTTCCCTTCTAACCATTTCACATATTTGGGATCGGCTTTTCCTTCCATATAGCAAAGGACAACGTCGGTGCGCGACGCGCCACCAAGATTAAAATAGCGCATGGAAAGACGGGGGTCACGGATGCGGCGGCGAATGAGGGCGGTGTTAAAGATCAGCGTTTCGACAAAGCCGTCGTGTGCGCCCTGCATGACACGGTCATCGTTTGGCTCCTCGGTCGTACGTGCGGGATAGGTGCGGCTATCAATGACGACCGCTTCCCCACCGAAATAGGCGGAGAGCATCACCGATGCGCCCGAGAGGATCATGGTGAGTGCCTGCTCACAGTCGTCAATGACGTCCACCTCGACATAGGGAAGATGGGACGCGAAGCTTTGGGCAGGGGTTGGGTGCTTCTCGACCGTTTTCATGTCAATGAAATATTGGAGCAGCTTTTGCATGACCTCGTCCTTGGTGAAGCCGTCGAGATAGAAAAAGGCGGCATCCTTCCCTGCCACCTTGACCTCACGGCAGATGAGGTCAAAATTCTCGCCGGGGCGAAGAATGCTTTTAAAATATTCCAGATTTTTTTCATAGCTTTCGGAAAGTTTTTTCAAAAGGGTCTCCTTTCAAAAGCGCAAAAACGCCGCATACTTTTAAAGCAAGTATGCGGCGAAAAAGGAAAAAATATACTTTTATTTCTTGAAATATTGGTACAGATAAGCAGGGATCATGCCGTTATACAGCTTACGCACCTTGTCGGCGCGCTTGCCGTAGAAGCGCTCGAAGCCTGCGTGGGAGGTGATCACGTAGACCTGCCAAGGAGAAAGCGAGCGGAAATGGACGCCGATCTCCCGATAAAGCTCCTCCGCCTCCGCTTTGGTGCCGAGGCGTTCGCCGTAGGGGGGATTGGTGACGATGGTACCGCGTCTGCCCTCGCTTGCGATGGTTCTTGCATCGGCAACAAATGCCTTTACGGTGCCCTCAAGCCCTGCGCGGCGGATGTTTTCCTTTGCGATCTCGACCGTCAAGGGGTCGATATCGCTTGCATAGGCTTCAAAGCCGATGGGAAGCTCTGCGGCAATTGCCTCTTCCCTTTCGTTTTGCCATATGCTCTTCGGGAGCATGGGGAAGGCTTCCGCGGCGAAGGAACGGTTCTTGCCGGGGGCGATACGGCGGGCAAGCAACGCCCCTTCGATGGCAATGGTGCCCGAGCCGCACATGGGGTCCCAAAAAAGGACGTTTTCCCTTGGACGGGAGATGGCGGCGATGGCGGCGGCAAGCGTTTCGCGGATGGGGGCATCGTTGGCGACAGGACGGTATCCGCGCTTGTGAAGCGGCGTTCCCGTGGTGTCGATCATCAAGGTCGCTTCATCCTTAAGCAAGAAAAACTCCACCTGATATTTGATCCCGTCCTCGGGAAACCAAGAAATGCCGTATGCGTTTTCCAGACGGCGAACGATCGCCTTTTTGACGATCTTCTGACAGTCGGGCACCGAAAAAAGTGCCGAGCGAATGGCGTGTCCCTTGACGGGAAAAGCATCGTTTTTGCCGATCCACGCCTCCCAAGGAAGGGCGCGTGTACCCTCAAACAGCTCGTCAAAGCTTTGCGCTTTAAAGCTACCGAGTGAGATATAGACACGCTCGGCATAGCGAAGGCAGATGTTGGCGCGTGCGATACCGCTTTCATCGGTGCGGAAGCGTATGCGTCCGTCAATGGTATCGATGCGGTCAAAGCCGAGAGCATCGATCTCCTCACCGAGAAGATGCTCAAGACCGAAAAGGCAGGTAGCGACAAGAGTATACGTCATATTTTCTCCCTTATTTTGCGCTCGGAAGACGTCCCGCCGGCGCAAGCTCGTCTTTTGTCAGATCTTCAAAGATCACGCCGTCAAAGTGCCCGGACTTCTGCAAGCCATCTGCATCCTTGACCGTCCAGGAAACGGTATAGGGGCGGTGAAAGAAGCGGCAAAGTGCAAAGGAATAACTGTTTTTGTGATGATAGTCGAACGCGACAAAATCGGGACGGGCGAGAAAATTCAACAAAAGGTTTTCTACAACGAACATGGAAAAAATGCGTTTTCCATGACGGAAGAGGGTGGCAGAGAGCTGTCCGCGCACCACGGAGGGACGGTTTTTGCGGAACCAATTGACCGCCAAGGGGTGGAAGGATTCGATCATGTACGCGCCCGTGTAACCGTCAAGAAGCTCCGCTGTCTTGCGGCAGACCTCAAGGACCGCATGCTCCGACTTGATCTCAACGAGGAGCGGAACGCGCCCATCGACAAGCGCAAGCACCTCACGGAAGGTGGGAATCTTCTCTTCGCTTTCGCCAAGAGAAAGCGCCGAAAGCTCTTCTCTCGTTTTGGAATAAAGGGATGCATCACATCCCGTCATGCGAAGGAGCGACTCGTCGTGAAAGACCATGACCTCGCCGTCCGCGGAAAGCTGAACGTCAAGCTCAATGCCATAGCCCATTTCCACCGCGCGAAGGAAGGCGGCAAGGGAGTTTTCGGGCGTGCTTTTATCATGAAGTCCGCGATGCGCATAGGGAAATTCCATAAACGCCTCCGCCTCTCTGCGGCGGCGACGGGTGGTCAGCAAAAGGACGTGCAAAAGAAACAAAGCAAGAATCACACCGAGTGTAATGAAAACAGCTGTCATTTTAAAATTCCTTTTAATTTTCATGTCAATGCAAATAGCATACCATATTTCCAAGAAAAAGTCAAGTTTATTCCTTCATTTGTCGCTTTGCGAAAAACAAAAGCCGATATTGACTTTTTCCCTTGTTTCATATATAATAATTTATATTGATTATTCTTTACGGAAGGGGGGCAAAAAATGCGCGTTTTGCATCTTGGCGACACGGTCGGGGCAAGCCTTGCGGTTGCGCTCGGCTATTTTGACGGCGGACATCGCGGACACGCGGCGCTTCTTGAAAAAACGGTTTTGGAAGCAAAGCGGTTCGGCTGTGAAAGTGCCGTTTTTACATTTTCCCACCTTCCGACCAAAAGCACACTCGGTCTTTTCACCGAGGAAGAACGGCTTGCCTTTTTTGAAAGGGCGGGGATCGAAAACGTTATTCTCGCGTCCTTTGAGGAGCTCCGCACGCTTTCTCCCGAGAAGTTCGTGACCTCGGTGCTCATGGAGCATTGCCATGCGCGCCTTGCCTTGTGCGGCTTCAACTTTCGGTTTGGATACCGAGCTTCGGGGGACAGCGACCTTCTTCTGCGCCTTCTGCCCGAGAGCTTTGTTTTACCGCCCACCTTGTATGAGGGAGAGCCCATCTCGACCACTCGCATCAAGGAGGCACTTTTGGCGGGAGAAACGGTGCATGCTACTAACATGCTCGGTCGCCCTTACACCGTATCGGGAGAGATCACGCACGGAAGAGCCCTCGGTCGCTCCCTTGGCTTCCCAACAGCGAATTTCACCCCTACGACCCTGCTTCCCCGACACGGAGTATACAAAACAGAGGTTTTTCTTGACGGAGAGCGCTACACGGGGCTCACAAACGTTGGTGTTCGCCCCACGGTGGGCGGAAGGAGCGGCGCACGGGTCGAAACCTTCATCAAGGATTTTTCGGGCGACCTCTACGGGCGCACCCTTTCCGTTTCCTTTCTCTCCTTTTTGCGAGAGGAAAAGCAATTTTCATCCATAGACGAGCTCAAGGCGCAGATCGCGCTTGATCTACAACAGCTGTAAGAGAGGTATACATATGCAAAACGAATGGATCAAGCTTTCCTTGGTTGGAAAGCAGACAGACGTAGAAATTTTGACCGCCGTGATCAGCATGATCGACAACGGTGTCATGATCGAGGATTATAGCGACGTATCGACCGACGGGC
>SVTN01000037.1 GCA_015063765.1 Oscillospiraceae bacterium
CTTTGCGGCATACGGGGGGAGCGCCGACGTTCCAAAATGGTGGAAGGCACGCGCAGGCGCAAAGCTGACGCCGTGATAGCCACTTTCACAGCAGACGCGCACGACCGCCTCAAAATGCGGTGCGCTCATACCGTTCTCAATCAAAAGGCGAACGCCCTTCTCTTCCGCAAGAGAGGCGAGCGTACGGAAGCGAGCAAGCGCCGTCTGGGTGATGGGGGCGGGATTTTTGCCGAAGGAAGAGGTCAGAATGACTCTGCCGATCCCCACGCTTGCGGCAAAGCCGAAATAGAAGGTATAAAGCGCAAGAAGCTCCTCCCAAGTCGTTTCATCGGGGAGGACGGGGTCGCTGGGAAGCACGTCCTCGGCAGCAGCCGCTCGCGGCGACGGCTCCCAAAGCAGATTAAAGCTATCGTCGGGAAGATACAAAGCCTCCGTCCCAAGTCCTGCGTCCTTCGCGGCGGCAAGCACATCGGGACGGATGGTTCCCTCCTCAAAGGAGAAGGTGACCTCCGAAAAGCCCGAGGAAGCGGTGTATGCAAAGCGGCGCTCCGCCGTCAAGGCTTCTCCCGTTTCCTGATATGCAATACTAAAGCGTTTTCTCATGATAAAATGCCCTGCCATTCTTCCTTTTCCGCAACCGAACGGCAGGAAAAGCCCTTTTCTTTCATTTTATTCATTATAGCAAATCCCTACTAAAAATGCAAGAAGTTTTTGTTTTTTTGCGTGAGGGACGAAAAATATCGTTTTTTTACGGTAAAAACCTTGATTTCGGCTTGCCGCTATGCTATAATGTTTAAGTTAAAAATACTTTATTTTAAGAGGTAAACTGCTTTGATTCGTAACGATTTGAGAAACATCGCGATCATCGCCCATGTTGACCACGGCAAGACCACGCTTGTGGACGAGATGCTCCGCCAAGGCGGCATCTACCGTGAAAACCAAGCCGCAGAGGAGCGTGTCATGGACTCGGGCGACCTCGAAAAGGAACGCGGTATCACCATTCTCGCAAAAAACACCGCCATCCACTACAAGGATGTTAAGATCAACGTCATCGACACCCCCGGTCACGCCGACTTCGGCGGCGAGGTGGAGCGCATTTTAAAAATGGTCAACGGCGTTATTCTGCTCGTGGACGCCGCAGAGGGTCCCATGCCGCAGACGCGCTTTGTGCTGGAAAGAGCCCTCTCGCTCGGCCATCGCGTGATCGTTGTCGTCAACAAGATCGACAAGCCCGACGCCCGTATTTACGAGGTCATCGACGAGGTGCTTGAGCTTCTCATTGATCTGGATGCCACCGACGAGCAGCTTGACTCTCCTATGCTCTTCTGCTCGGGCAGAGCGGGCACCGCTTCCCTTTCGCCCGACGAGGCGGGCAAGGACCTTATTCCCCTACTCGACACCATTCTCGAATATATCCCCGCGCCCGAGGGCGAGGTGGAAGAGCCGCTCCAGATGCTCGTATCCTCCATCGACTACAACGAGTATGTCGGACGCATCGGCATCGGACGCATTGAAAGAGGTGTTTTAAAGCAGAACGCCGAGATCGCCATCTGCAACTATCACCATCCCGACGAAGCGCCGAAGCGTGCTCGTGTCGTATCCATTTATCAGTTTGACGGACTCACGAGAATCCCCGTGACCGAGGCAAAAGTGGGCGACATCGTTTGCTTCTCGGGTGCCGAGGGAATTACCATTGGCGATACCGTTTGCGCTACCTCCTGTGTCGAGCCACTTGAATTTGTCAAGGTGTCCGAGCCGACCCTCGAGATGACCTTCTCGGTCAACGATTCTCCCTTTGCAGGGACCGAAGGTAAATACGTGACCTCGCGCCACCTGCGCGACCGTCTTTACAAGGAGCTTCTGCGCGACGTTTCCCTCCGCGTATCGGACGGCGAAACGACCGACTCCTTCAAGGTTGCGGGCAGAGGTGAGATGCACCTTTCCATTCTCGTTGAGAATATGCGCCGTGAGGGCTATGAGCTGTCCTGCTCTACGCCTCGCGTGCTGTTCAAGGAGATCGACGGTGTCAAGTGCGAGCCGATGGAGCGTGTGGAGATCGACGTGCCTGAGGAATATATGGGCACCGTTATGGAAAAGCTCGGCTCCCGTAAGGGTGAGCTTCTTGACATGCAGCTGCGCGGCTCGCGTCAGCGCCTTACCTATATCATTCCTTCCCGTTGCCTCTTTGGTTATCGCTCCGAGTTTATGACCGCCACCCGCGGCGAGGGCATTATGAACACCGTGTTTGACGGTTATCAGCCCTTCAAGGGCGAGATCGCCGTCCGCTTTACCGGCTCTCTCGTTGCCAGCGAGCAGGGCAAGACGACCTCTTACGGTCTTTACTACTCGCAGGACAGAGGTCCTCTCTTCATCGGTCCCGCCACCCCCGTATACGAGGGTATGATCGTGGGTGAGAACCCCAAGCCCGGTGATATCGAGGTCAACGTCTGCAAGGAAAAGCATCTGACTGCCGTTCGCTCCAAGGGTGCGGACGAGGCACTTACCCTCATCACGCCCATTCAGATGTCGCTGGAAGAGGCGATCGAGTTTATCGCTGAGGATGAGCTGATCGAGGTCACCCCCAAGAGCATCCGCTTACGCAAGCAGATCCTTGATACTCCCACCCGTAAAAAGGCACAGGCGGCAAAGAGAGCCGCACTCAAGAACCAATAAAGAGGTATTCTATGGCACGCTTCCCCGCACAGCAAAGCCCCCGTCCCGTTCCGTGGCGACTGGTTCTTCTCGTTCTATGCAACACCGTCCTTTTCTTCGGTATCTATGCATACTTCGTGATGGCGCGCGGCGTGAATTGGCTCTTTTGGGTCTATTTCGGCGTGCTTCTTGCGGCGGCACTCGGATACGTGCTTTACAATCGCGCCTTTGCGGACGCTGCCTGCACCTACGCTTCCCTTCCTCTCGATTGGTCGCATGAGAAAAAGACCGAATTTTTAGCGGCGCGCGACGAGCGCAAGAGAAGATCCAAATGGCTTCTCGTCATCATCTTCCCCCTGTCGCTCTCCCTAATGTTTGATATCATATTTCTCTTTTTCGGTGACGCACTCCGTTCTTTGTTTGAATCTGTTGGCAAGGGGCTTGGAATATGGTAAAATGCACCTTTATCACCCTTGGGGCGCTCAAGGAGGACTATCTTTCCCGTGCGGTCGAGGAGTATAAAAAAAGGCTCTCTTCCTTCGCGGAGATCACCGAGGTCAATCTGAAGGACGAAAAGCTTTTGACCGAATCGGATGCCGAGGTCGCGTCAGCTCTTGAAAAGGAAGCGGATGCCATCCTAGCAAAAATCCCCGACGGTGCTTATACCGTGGCGCTTTGCGTCGAGGGCAAGGAATATTCATCGGAAGCCTTTGCTGATCTAATCGGGAGTGCCTGCGACACGCAGGGCAAGCTCTGCTTCATCATCGGCTCGTCCTACGGACTTTCACCGCGTGTCAAGCAAAAAGCAAACGCACGCATCTCCTTCTCAAAGCTGACCTTTCCGCACGGACTGATGCGCGTCATTCTCCTAGAGCAGGTCTACCGCGCCTTTACCATTTTGAAGGGAAAGAAGTATCATAAATAAGGAAAACCGCCAAGGCTCATGCCTTGGCGGTCATTTTTTAGTTTATGCAAAGGATCGAATTTTAGCTGAAGCCAATTTTGAGTAAAAATTTCTTTTGGCGAGGCGTAAGGGAGCGAGAGGGCTGATGGCGTATTCTCATACGTCGAAGCCCATGAGTCGACCGACAACGAAGCCACGCGAGGTTTTCGCCGAAATTTTAATTTTGAGCGAAAATTTTGTGTGGCAAGGCGTAAGGGGGTGAGAGGGCTGAAGGTGTATTCTCATACGTCGAAGCCCACAAGTCGACCAACAACGAAGCCACGCGAGGCTTTCGCCGAAATTTTAATTTTGAGCGAAAATTTTGTGTGGCAAGGCGTAAGGGAGCGAGAGGGCTGATGGCGTATTCTCATACGTCGAAGCCCATGAGTCGACCGACAACGAAGCCACGCGAGATTTTCGCCAAAATTATTCGGTGCGAAGTGCCACCACAGGATCCTTCTTCGCCGCGCTGCGCGAGGGAATGATGCCCGCGAAGAGGGTAAGAAGAACACTGATGCCAATGAGAATCAGGGCAGCGGGAAGCGGCAGGAATGCGCGAAGCTGCGCGATATCCGTTAAGGCGTGGAGAATGAGGTTGATGGGAATGCAAAGCAGATAAGTGGCAAGAACACCGAGCAAGCCTGCCGCAAAGCCAACGATCATAGTTTCTGCGTTGAACATGCTCGAAACGTTGCGCTTCGACGCACCGATGGCTCTAAGAATACCGATCTCCTTGGTTCTCTCCTGTACCGAGATCAGCGTAATGACGCCGATCATGATGGAGGAAACCACAAGCGAAATGGCAACAAACGCGATAAGAACGTAGGTGATCGCGTTGATGATGGTGGTGATGGAGGACATCATGATGCCGAGAAAATCGGTATAGGAGATCTTCTGCGCCTCATCGACCGTGTCGTTGTAGCGTGCAATCGTATCCACGATCACATCCTTGTTCTCAAAGGTGGTAGCAAAAAGGTTGATGGATGCGGGGGTATCCAAATTCACGCTGCCAATCTCGGCAAGACGCTCCTCATAGGTTGCGTCCGAGAACTCGGTGACCTCGTCATAGTAGCGAGCACAGTCCTCAGTCGTGTAGGAAGGCGACTCAGCGGCAAGCATAGCGGCAACCTGTGCGTCATCAAACGAAGCAAAGCCTGCTTCCACCTGCTTGCGAATTTCAGCCTTGACAGACTCTTCGATGAAGGGACGAAGCATCTGCTGCAGCTCTTCCAGCGTCATCTCGGAAAGCTGCTCGGCAACCATGGAGGCATCCACCTCCATTTCCTTGGCGATCATTTCGCTGATCTGCGCAATGACAGCGTCCTTGTCGGTCATTTGCGCCATAACGAAATTCACCTGTGCATCAAGACCGCTTACAGGATCCGCCTCTGCTTTCAGTGCCGTGATCGAAATATAAACATCACGTGCATCGGAGGGCTTAAGGTCTGCGAGGTAAGCGCGCAAGCGTGTTTCCTTTTCTGCGGCAGTAAGCGAGCCCGTGCTCGTTTCAAAGGGAAGACCCGTCAAAACGTCCACCGTGGGGCTTGCAAGCTGTGCTTTGACAACATCGGAATTCGCGGCTTCGCGAACAACGTGCTCTGTCAAAAGATGCGTATAGCCAATGGCACCCGAGAGCATGGCGACCTCGGCGTCCTCATTCGGGCGAATGATACCCACGACACGAAGCTCCATAGCACTCTCATAAAGAACGCCAAGCATATTTTGATTTTCGCTGACATCGACGTAGATGCCGTCCGCCTCGCTGTACTTATAGCGATCATAGGGCATGACTGCACGGAAGGTCATGGCGCAGATCTCTTCATACGACCATTTCTTATTGTCCGCGGGGAGCTCTGTGCCAGATGCGGCGGCGTCAATAATGGCGTCGATCTCCTCACGGCTCAAAAGTCCGAGGGCATAGAGCGTAAGATCGTCTAACTCATTCTTTTCGTTGAGCACAAGCACGATCTCATTTTTATCGTTGGGCCATGCGCCGTGGACAAGATCGTATTGCTCTTCTAGCATATCGTTGATGGGATCGCCGTCCGCAAGACCGGGGAGCAATTCCTGCCACATCTGCATTCCCATCATGCCACTCATCATGGGGCTTGCGGTAACCGAGCCGCTGCTTGCCAGGTCGGAGTTGGCGGTGCCCGCTTGGATCATGAAATCGCCGATCATCTCCATCATCAATTCGCCTGTATCGGACTTGATGATATCACCGTTTTGGTTTTTGGTATAGACGATAGGAGCGATACCGTAGGTATATTGGATGCCGCTGATGGCTTCCTTCAAGGGGGAGTCGGGCTTTGCAAGCTCCGCTTCCAAATGCGTCTTGAAGGCGGCAAGGTCGTTTTTGCTCAGCTCCAGCTTTGCGAGCGCATTGACCATCTCACCGATGACGGGATCCTTATATACAGCATCGTTTTCATGCTCGATATCACTGCCCTGGTTCATAAAGCTCTCAAGCATCGCCGTCATATCCACCGTTTGGGATTCGAGCGTCAACGGGTATGCCGAAAGCGTGGTTTCCTGCACGTGGTCGATATAGGCTGTCATGCCTTGCGAAACGGAAAGGATGAGGGCAATGCCGATAATACCGATGCTTCCCGCAAACGCCGTCAACGTGGTTCTTCCCTTTTTGGTGAAGAGGTTTTTGAGCGAAAGCATAAAGGAGGTGGCGAAGGACATAGAGGGCTTCTTCACCTTTTTTGCTTTCTTAGCCTTCTTTGACGGCTCCTCTTCTGCCATAAGAAGAGCCTCTTCCTCAGCAAGGCGAGCAGTCTCGGTGGCGATTTCCTCATCGGAAAGAGGAGAAGAATCGCTTATGATGACACCGTCCAGCATACGGATGATACGGGTGGAATACGCGTCTGCAAGCTCGGGGTTGTGCGTGACCATAACGACGAGTCGTTTTTCCGAAACCTTCTTTAAGATCTCCATGACCTGCACGCTCGTTTCGGTATCCAAGGCGCCCGTCGGCTCGTCGGCGAGAATGATGTCCGGCTCGTTGACAAGGGCACGCGCGATCGCCACGCGCTGCATCTGTCCGCCCGACATTTCGGAGGGGCGCTTTTTTAACTGATCGCCAAGCCCGACTTCTTCGAGGGCGCGTGCGGCACGCTCCCGACGCTCTGCCTTTGAAACACCCGAGAGGGTGAGCGCCAGCTCGACGTTCTGAAGCACCGTCTGATGGGGGATAAGGTTATAGGTCTGGAAGACAAAGCCCACCGAATGATTGCGATAGGTATCCCAATCTCTGTCCTTATACTCCTTGGTGGATACACCGTTGATCACAAGATCGCCCTCGGTATATCCGTCAAGTCCGCCAATGATGTTCAGAAGCGTCGTTTTTCCACAGCCCGAGGGACCGAGGATGGACACGAACTCCGATCTGCGAAAGGACAGATCAATTCCGCGCAATGCGTGCACGACGCCTGCGCCCGCAGGATAGTCTTTTTTGATGCCAAAAAGCTGCAACATTTTTCTATATACCTCTTATGATATGTTTACACATTAATTCTAGCCTTTAAAAGTGCAAATATAATGGTTCTTATGTGAATTTTTCGTGGTTAATAGTCTTTGTGTGATTTTTTATATGCCCGAATGTAGCGGAAGGTCTCCTTTTCGCCCTTTTCGGCGAGCATGGTGAGGAAAAGTTCTAAAAGATCGGAGGTGGCGGGATGGATAGAGCGTCTGTCCTTGCCGCGCATGAAGTATTCAAGCGGATGGCTGTACTTATAGTTTTTTCCCTGATAGATCTTGCTTGCCGCCACACGGTCGCAGAACATCTCAATGACGTAGCGAAGCGGCATTTTGACAGGCTCGTAGCGCTTGGTGACGGGGTTCACGTCCACCCAATATTCAAAATGATGCTTGTTTCTTCCCTTGTGATGCATCCATGCAAGCGAATATCCCTTGGCTTCTCTTTCCCCTTCGTTGGGGCTTCGGTTGCCGAGGTAATACTTTGCGCCTGCCCAGAACTCACGCGGAGAATACTTGGAGAGATCGTGGAACTGTCCCTGCCAGCCGATGCCTGCGCGACGGCAATGTGCGATCACGCGGTGGCGGTGACGGGTAATGGTCATAAAATGCTTGATGGGGTGTGCCATTTTTATCCCTTTCTCTTGTGTCTTTTCATCAGATGCTCATGCTTCAGGCGAGAAAGCTCGCCAAGCTCCTCTCTATGCCGAGGATAGAGCGCATCAAGTGTCTTATAGAAATTCTTGCCATGGTCGTGTACGAAAAAATGCACGTACTCGTGGGCTATAACGCCGTCGATGGCAGAGGGGGGCATTTCCGCAAGATAAGCGGAAAAGGTCAAGCGCCTTTTGCGGTAGTTGCAGGTTGCCCATACAGACTTTTGAGGTCGCACACAGATCTCCTCCGCACACCCTCGATAAAAGGGATGCTCCGCTTCGAACGCCATGCAACGCTCGACGACGACAGGGTAAAACGCCATTGCCGAGGCGCGCAAAAAGGCGTCTGTGACATCCATATCCTCGGACGGGCGGGAAAGGATCGCCTTCCCTTCTTCGAAGATGATAGAGAGCGCGCCGTAGGCAAGCACAAGGCGGTAAGGCTCGCCAAGAAAAAAGACGGTGTCCCCCTCTCGGATGGGGGCAGCCTCTGCTTCTTCCTTGATCTTTTTCTGTGCCGCACGAATGCGCTCTGCGTTTGCGGCAACAAGGTCGCTGATCTTTTTGGAAGGGGTATGCGGCGGTGCCGATACATGGACGCTTCCGTCACGCGTGACACGCAAATTGATGTTTTTGACCTTTTTCTCTTCGAAAAAGTAGGAGATCCTCTCGCCGTTTCGCAAAATGTATCTGCTTTGTACCACGCCACTCTCCCCCTTCCTTTGCGGTTGCATTTTATTATAACGCTTTTTCATTTCTTTTTCAATAGAAAAACGTCGTTTTTTATAATTTTTCCGTTTTTCCTATTGACAAGCATAAAATTGTGTGCTATAATACCCGAGTATTGAAAAAGTCAACCTCGTTGAGGTCGTCGGAAGGACGAGCGGTGTCCAACCGAGGGCGTAGAGGTCTTTGGAGAATCCCGTGATGAGCGGGTGCCGAAGGTGCAAGGCGAAAGCCGAATCTCTCAGGCAAAAGGACAAAGGAAGCTTTTTTTCATCCACTTTGTACCTTTTTCTTTAAAGCCACCGATTTTTTCGGTGGCTTTTGTTTTGGAAACGCAAATACTTCATAGCGTGATCCCTCTTTTTCAAAACAGAAAGGAAAAAAATCATGGAAGAATTTCTCTTAAAGATCGTAGCAACCGCAAACAGCTACATCTCCAATTACATCCTCGTCATTCTCCTCGTTGGCGTGGGTATTTTCTACACCGTCAAAACGCGCTTCGTACAGGTTCGCTGCTTTGGCGAGGGCTGGCGCCGCGTGTTCGGTAAAGCCAAGAAGGACGGCAACGGTCTTTCGACTTTCCAAGCACTCACCACCGCAATTGCCGCACAGGTCGGTACGGGTAATATCGTCGGTGCCTGCGGCGCCATTTTGATCGGCGGTCCCGGTGCCATCTTCTGGATGTGGATCATCGCCTTCCTCGGCATGGCTACCATCTACGCCGAAGCAACGCTCGCACAGCAGACCCGCGAGGTTGATGCCGACGGCAACATCCACGGCGGTCCCGTTTACTACATCAAGCGTGCTTTCAAGGGCAAATTCGGCAAATTCCTCGCAGGCTTCTTTGCTGTTGCCGTCATCATCGCGCTCGGCTTTATCGGCTCGATGGTACAGTCTAACTCCATTGCAGAGTCCATCTCCAGCATCACGAAAGCTCCCGAATACAGCTGGATCGTCGGTGCCGTTGTTGTGCTTCTCGCAGGCTTCATCTTCCTTGGCGGTATCAAGAGAATTGCCGCTGTGACCGAAAAGATGGTTCCCTTTATGGCGATCCTTTATCTCCTTGGCGGTCTGTTCGTGATCTGCGTAAACATCACCAATCTCCCCGCCGCGTTCGGTGCCATCTTCAAGTATGCGTTCATGCCCCAAGCCATCATCGGCGGCGGTATCGGCTACGCGCTGAAGGAAGCCATCAGCCAGGGTGCAAAGAGAGGCCTTTTCTCCAACGAGGCAGGTATGGGTTCGACCCCTCACGCGCATGCTATGGCAAATGTTGAAAAGCCCCACGACCAGGGTGTTGCCGCTATGATCGGTGTGTTTATTGACACCTTCGTCGTGCTTACCATGACGGCACTTGTCGTTATCATCTCCCTCTACTGCGGCGACGGTATCCTTGCTGACGGTCACCAGGCGGGCGAGATGATGAACGGTCTTGTCATTGCAAAAACCAACATGGTACAGCTTGCCTTTGGCGAAGCCTTTGCAGCTCTCTTCGGTGCGGCAGGCTACACGATCGGTAACGTCTTCGTTGCCATTTGCCTCTTCTTCTTCGCCTTCTCCACCATCATCGGTTGGAACTTCTTTGGCAAGGTAAACGTTGAGTACCTCTTCGGTAAGATCGGTGTTAAGATCTATTCCGTGATCGCTCTTATCTTCATCTTCCTCGGCACGCTCACCTCGAACGATCTCGTTTGGGAGCTGACCGACTTTGTAAACTACCTCATGGTCATCCCCAACGCCTTGGCACTCCTTGCCCTCTCGGCAATGGTGGTCTCGGCTGTGAAGACCGCAAAGAAGAACAATCCCTTACAGTAATTTTCCATTCAAAAAGGAGTGCTTCGTGAAGCACTCCTTTTTCTTTTACTTTTTAAAGATCTTTTTGAGAAAACCCGTTTTCTTTTCGTTGTTTTTCTCACCGCAGGACTCTGCAAACTCGCGCAGTTCCTGCTTTTGCTTGTCGCTCAAATTTTTCGGCACCTCGATCGTCACGGTGATGATGAGGTCGCCTCTGCGCTTTGTGTTGACGTTGGGCATACCCTTACCGCGAAGGGTGAACGCCGTGCCGTACTGCGTTCCCTCAGGAACGGTGTACTTTTGCTTGCCCTCTAACGTAGGGATGTCAATTTCGGCACCGAGGGTCGCCTCGGTAAAGGTGATGGGCACCTCGCAGAAAATATGATCGCCCTCGCGCTCAAAGAATGCATGACGCTTGACGGTCACCTCGACCACAAGATCGCCGCTCTGACCGCCGTTTCTGCCCGTATCGCCCTTTCCGCGAAGCACGATGCGGTTACCGTTGTCAACGCCCGCGGGAATGGAAACGGAAAGCTTCTTTTCCACTCTCACGTATCCCTTGCCGTTACAGTTGCCGCAGGGGTTCTTGACCGTCTTTCCGCGGCCGCGACAGCCGGGACAGGTGGTGGTGGACTGCATCATGCCGAAGGGGGTCCTCTGATTGACGGTCACCTGACCCGTACCCTTACACTGCGCGCAGGTCTCCGCCTCTGTGCCCTTTGCGGCACCCGAGCCGTGACAGTCGGGGCATTCCTCGATCACGCGGTAGGTAATGTCGCGCTTGACGCCCTCAAACGCTTCTTCAAAGGAAAGCGTTACACGGGTATAAACGTCGTCGCCGTCCACGGCACGGGAGCGTCTGCCGCCACCGCCGCCGAAGCCGCCAAAGCCACCGCCTCCGCCACCAAAGAAGGAGGAGAAGATATCGCCGAAATCAAAGCCTCCGCCGCCAAATCCTCCGCCACCCGCACCCATAGAGGGATCGAATGCCGCATGACCGAACTGGTCGTATTTGGCGCGCTTTTCGCTGTTGGAGAGCACCTCGTGCGCCTCGTTGATCTCCTTGAACTTTTCCTCGGCTTCCTTATTGCCGGGGTTGACGTCGGGATGATATTTGCGTGCAAGTGCTCGATACGCCTTTTTGATGTCGGCTGTCGTCGCATCGCGGGGAACGCCAAGCACCTCGTAATAATCTCGTTTTTCCGCCATGGTTGTCTCGTTTCCTATTTAAAATTCGAGGAACAGGGAGTATTGCTCCCTGCTCTCTCCATTTGGGCAGGCTCAAGTTCAAAAAAACTGAACCGCCTTTCGCCCGCTAAGGGGTAGGGGATTTGGAGCGAAAATCTTCGCTTTTCGTCCCGAAGGCGTACAAGCGTACGTCGAGAGGGCGAAAACGGAGATAGAAAATGACCTTGACCTAATGGAGAAATTCGCAGAATTTCAACCTTATACAGTACGGTAAACTCTCAGCTCATCTGTTGATTTTGAGCTTCTTTCGTTATTTTCGGTCATTTTCGATTGCGCCCAAATGCGCCACCTCTTTTTTATTTGTCGGTTTTGTCCTCGTAGTCGGCGTCGTAGAAGGTGCCGTCCTGTCCTGCGCCCTGTGCGCCTGCACCGCCCATGTCGGGACCTGCACCGCCCTGCTGTGCATACAGCTTCTCGGAAATGCCGTAGAAGGACTTTTCCAGTGCCTCGGTGTCTGCCTTGATGGCTTCGGTGTCGGTGCCCTTCAAGGTTTCCTTCAGTTTTTCAATAGCAGAGAGAACGGGTGCCTTATCGGCATCGGTGACCTTGTCGCCAAGATCGCCGAGCATCTTCTCGCTCTGCGAGATGAGCGCCTCTGCATGGTTGCGGGTCTCAACTGCCTCCTTGAGCTTCTTATCCTCCTCGGCAAACTTCTCTGCGTCCTTAACGGCGCGCTCGATGTCTTCCTTGGACATGTTGGTGGAAGAGGTGATGGTGATGTGCTGCTCCTTGCCCGTGCCCTTATCGGTTGCCGAAACGGTCACGATGCCGTTTGCGTCAATGTCAAAGGTAACCTCGATCTGAGGTACACCGCGGGGGGCGGGAGCAATGCCGTCGAGATTGAAGTGACCCAGCGTCTGGTTGCCTGCCGCCATCTCTCTTTCACCCTGCAGAATGTGAATGTCAACTGCGGGCTGGTTGTCGGATGCGGTGGAGAAGATCTGGGATTTCTTGACGGGGATGGTGGTATTTCTGTCGATCAGACGGGTGAATACGCCGCCCATCGTTTCAATGCCGAGAGAAAGGGGAGTAACGTCAAGAAGGAGAACATCCTTCGCACCCTCACCGAGAACGCCTGCCTGTGCACCTGCACCGATGGCTACGCACTCGTCGGGGTTGATGCCCTTGAAGGGCTCCTTGCCGGTGAATTCCTTGACCGCTTCCTGTACGGCGGGAATACGGGACGAGCCGCCAACGAGAAGCACCTTGCCGATATCGGAAACGGAGATGCCCGCATCCGAGATCGCCTGGCGTACAGGCTTCATGGTTGCTTCCACGAGGTCACGGGTCAGCTCATTGAACTTTGCACGGGTGAGCGTGCCCTCAAAGTGCTTGGGGCCGGTCGCATCCGCAGTAATAAAGGGAAGGTTGATGACGGTAGAAACGGTGCCCGAAAGCTCGATCTTTGCCTTCTCTGCCGCTTCCTTCAAGCGCTGAAGCGCCATTTTGTCCTTTCTGAGGTCGATGCCCGCATTTTCCTTCATAAAGCTCTCTGCGATCCAGTCGATCACGCGCGCATCGAAGTCGTCGCCGCCGAGGCGGTTGTTGCCTGCCGTAGCAAGCACCTCGATCACGAGGTCGGGATCGGTTGCGATCTCAAGGATGGAAACGTCGAAGGTACCGCCGCCAAGGTCGAATACCATGATGGTCTGTGCCTGCTCCTTATCCATGCCGTAGGCAAGTGCCGCAGCCGTCGGCTCGTTGACAATACGCTTGACCTCAAGTCCTGCGATCGTGCCTGCGTCCTTGGTTGCCTGACGCTGTGCGTCGGTAAAGTAAGCGGGAACGGTGATGACTGCCTCAGTCACAGGATGACCGAGATATGCCTCTGCATCTGCCTTCAGCTTCTGCAGGATCATAGCGGAGATCTCCTGAGGAGTGTACTTCTTACCGCCGATCTCTACCTTATAGTCACTGCCCATTTCACGCTTGATGCTGGAAACGGTGCCGTCGGGGTTGGTGATTGCCTGGCGCTTTGCCGCCTGACCGACAAGACGCTCGCCGCTCTTTGTAAATGCTACGACCGAAGGGGTAGTTCTCGCACCTTCGGGATTGGGGATGACGACGACCTCGCCGCCCTCGTAAACCGCCACGCAGGAGTTGGTGGTACCCAAGTCAATTCCAATAATTTTTCCCATTGTATTTTTTCCTCCAAGTAATTATATTTGTAAATAATTGTTTGCTTTTTAGTTTGCGACCTTGACCATAGCAAAGCGAATGATCTTGTCGCCGCGCTTGTAGCCGACCTGATAAACGTCGGTGATCTCGTTTTCGCCGAACGCCTCGTTGTCCTCGTGCATCACGGCGTTGTGGATGTTGGCATCAAACTGCTCGCCGGGGGCACCGAAGCGCTCCACACCAAGCTTCGAAAGCACCTCGTCGGACATTTTTGCGATCAGAGCAAGCCCCTCGGCAACCTTTTCGCTGTCACCGCTGTACTGCCCTGCACGCTCTAAATTATCAAAGAGGGGCAAGATCTCCTTGATCGCATCGGAGATGGCGTCGCTGTAGATGCCGTCCTTTTCCTTTTGACTGCGGCGGCGGAAGTTGTCGTATTCCGCGGCAAGATAAAGACGGTTTTTCTTTTCTTCCTCCAAGGCGGCAGTCAGGGACTCGATCTCTTCCTTGAGCTTCAAATTCTCCGCCTTTGCCTTTTTATCGCCCTTTTTCTTTCCGTCCTTCTCGGGGGCGGAGGCTTCGGCAGTTTCTTCTTCGGGAATCGCGGTTTCCTCTGCGATCTCTTCGCTTTGAAGATCCTTCTCGTTTTCCATTCCTTATTCCTTTCTTTGCTAAAAATCCTCTTTTTCCTCAAAGGCGTCGGTGATGCCCTCGGAAAGATGGTTGAGTATTGCGATCACGCGGGAGTAATCCATACGGGTCGGGCCGATGACGCCGACAGCACCTACCACCTCACCGCCGCGGCGTACCGTGCGGTAGATGAATGCCGAGTTGCTCATGGCACCGATGGCGTTCTCCGAGCCGATGTGCACCTGAAGGTCTTTTCCCCCCTCGGCGGACGAAACAAGCTTTAGAATATTCTCCTTGTCCTCAAAGAGGTCGAGCATTTCCTTCAGCTGTCTTGGTTCGGAATACTCGGGATATTCTAATAGGTGGTTTACACCGTCGATCTTTAAATCGCCGCTGCCCGCTTCGTTCATCACCTCATACATGGCTTTCACCGCAGGGTTGACCAAGGGGGCAAGATCGCCGAGCAGCTTCTCTGCCTCGACGATGCGCGAAAGGGTGATCTCTTCACTCGTCAGTCCGGTAAAGGCGAGGTTCAACACCTGCATGAAGGTGGAAAACTCTTCGGGGCTGACCGAAAGAGGGGTGTAGATGTTCCTCGTTTTGATCTCTCCGCCCGCAAACACGAACACGAGCACGAAGGAGTGCTCCGAGAGATACGCC
>SVTN01000038.1 GCA_015063765.1 Oscillospiraceae bacterium
GGTGAGGGGCAGACGCAGGTAATCCTCGCAATAGCCCATTGCTGCCATCGCCGCCTTGACGGGGATGGGGTTGACCTCGGAGAAGAGGGCGTCGATCAGGCGGTGGTAACGGCACTGCAGCTCCGCAGCGCCCGCAATATCACCGCGGAAGAAGCGGTTGCAAAGCTCTACCGTTTCACGGGGGAGAACGTTCGAAAGCACCGAAATGACACCCTTACCGCCGAGCGCCATGAGAGGAACGATCTGGTCATCGTTGCCCGAGTAAAGATCAAGTCTTCCGCGCACGCGCGCCATGGTTTCAACGATCTTGGAGATGTCACCGTTCGCTTCCTTGATGCCCACGATGTTGGGATGCTCTGCAAGCGCCTCGTAGGTCTTGGGTGCAATGTTCACACCCGTACGGGAGGGAACGTTGTAGAGAATGACGGGAACGGTGCTCTCGTCTGCGATGCGGGTATACATCTGATACAGACCCTTTTGGGTCGCCTTGTTGTAGTAGGGGGTTACCGACAGAACGGCGTCCGCACCCGCCTCGCAAGCGCAACGGGTAAGGTCAAGTGCATATTCGGTATCGTTCGAGCCCGTGCCCGCAATGACGGGAACTCTGCCGTTTGCGATCTTTGCCGCAAAGGCAATGGCATCTCTGTGCTCATCGTCCGAAAGGGTGGATGCTTCACCCGTCGTGCCTGCGACGACAAGTGCGTTGATGCCCTCCTCGATCTGCCAATTGATGAGGCGCTCAAAGGCGGCGTAATCAATGCCCTCCTCAGTGAGGGGGGTGATCAGTGCCGTAGCGGCGCCGGTAAATACGGTCTTCTTTTCCATGGTGTACTCCTTTATATTCCCTTTTTAATAACAAAAGCCGACACATACGGTCGGCTCACGGACTTCTACCTTTTCATCCCCAAAAAGGGAAAGAAAACATTGATAGCTCTCCGCAAAAGCGACAATCCGACAGATCTTATTCCCTCGGACCAGCGCAAAGACACGCCTGTCTTCGCCTTCGGCATCCGCCCCTTTCCACCGACAACGGTCCGCGTGACCTATCCCGTCGGGCTACTCTTGGCAAAATGCGCCTCTACCGTATGTATTCCTATCATAACACATCAAAATTCTTTTGTCAAGGGCTTTTCTTTTATTTATTGAAAGAAAAGTGATCACGATTTCGGAATGCGGATGATTAAGCAGCTCTCGCCCTCCTCTTCTCTATGCTCTGTCCGTGCCCCGATGCCGCAGCTGCGCAAAAGTGCCACCGCGCGGTCGACAGAATTGTAAAACAGCTTCACGTCGCGAAGCACTCCGCGCGGCTTTGCATGCTTTGGCTTTTTGGGGATATTCTCCGCCGCAAGCATCTCCCCGATCATCCTCTCAGCCGTTTCTACGTTGGCGTGATGGGAGATGATCTTGTCGAGCGCCTTCTCCCAAAGCGAGGGGGGCAAGCGCAAAATGGCGCGCGCATGCCGTTCGGTAAGGCGGGCGTCTAGCAGTCTTTCCTGCATCTCGGCATCAAAGCGCAAAAGGCGTATTTTGTTGGCGACGTAGGACTGACTGACCGAGAGCCGCTCCGCCACCTCCTCTTGGGTAAGTCCGTGCTCACGGCAAAGCTTGTCCATTGCCGCCGCCGTTTCAAACATATTAAGATCCTCACGCAGCAGATTTTCCACAATGGCAAGAAGGGAGCTCTTCTCCGAGTCCACCGTATAAACGATAGAGGGGATCTCGGAAAGCCCTGCGATGCGCGCGGCACGGAAGCGACGTTCCCCTGCGATGATCTCATAGCCGTCCCCCGTTTCTCTGACCGAGATCGGCTGTAAAACGCCGTAGCGGCGGATGCTGTCGGCAAGGTGTAAAAGTGCCGCCTCGTCAAAAAAGGCCCTCGGCTGATTGCGGTTGGGGTGAATACGGTCAAGCGGAAGGCGCAAAACCTCGGATGCCGCTTGCTTTTTCTTTAAGAAAACCATTGTTTTTCTCCTTTCCCCTCAATCATAGCACGGCATAGACAACGAAAAAAGGCGAACGGTGTAAGGAAACGCTTTTTTCTTCACCATTGACAAACAGGGACAAAAGCGTTATAATAAAAGCAAGAAAAACGAGAGGAGATGCGCCGTGGCACAAATACTGATTTTGACCGACGACAAACGGCTTTTTCGGATGCTGTCCATTTTGATCGCAGAAGCGGGACACACCCTTGACACAGCCGCCCCCTCTCTGATCATTACAGACAAAAAGGAGCTTCCTGCGCGTCTTTCGACACTTCCCTGTCTTCGGATCGGAGAGGGTGGGATGCCCCGTCCCTTTTCGCACGCCCTCTTGAAGGCACGGGTCGAGGAGCTTCTGTCACAGCCCGCGCTTCCCCCCTTTTCCCCTACCGAGGAACGCCTCTTCCGCGCCCTTCGGGATGCGTCGCCTGAGTTTGTCAGCCGTGACGAGCTCGTCCGTGCCGTTTTTGGAGAGGAAGAGGACGGCGGAAGACTCAATCTCTACATTCATTATCTGCGCAAAAAAATCGAGACGGACGGCAAAAGAAAAATTTTTGCCCACCGCGGGAAAGGATATTCTCTCATATGCTGACCCTTCTTTCTGACGATTTTTCTTCCTTTCCCTTCAAGGAAAGCCTGCTTCGCGCGGTAGAGGCCGGCAAAAGCAGTATTCTTCTCGTGCCCGAGCAGCTTGCTCTTTCTACCGAAAAGCAGGTGGCGGAGAGCTTTCCGTCGTACGCGCCGCTTTATTTTGAGGTCAGCAACTTTTCCCGTCTTGCCGACCGTGTTTTTCGCACCGAGGGCGGCATTTCCTACCGCTATGCCGACCATGCCGCCGAGGTCGTTTTGATGTGGAAGACGCTCGACGACCTCTCGCCCGAGCTTTCTCTGCCGCGCCGCGGTGCCGCAGATACCGTGAAGGAGCAGCTGTCTGCCCTTTCAGAGCTTTCTGCCGCAGGCGTTCGAGCAGACGACCTGCGCGTCGCCGCCCAAAGAATAGAAAAGCCGTCCTTGAAAAGCAAGCTCTCCGACCTTGCCCTCATCAGCGATCACTATGAGGGCGAAAAGCGAGAGAGCTACGGCTCACTCTCCCTCGACCTTGACAAGCTGTACGCCATTTTAAGGGAAAAGCCGCTGTTCAAGGAAACCGAGATCTACGTTTTCGGCTTTACCAGCTTCACGGCGGGTGAGCTCAAAATTTTAGGTGAGCTGATGCGCGTGGGCAATCTTTCGATCGCCCTTTCCCTGCCCGAAGCGGAGCAAAGCGAAAACGCATCGCTGGCATACGCCGAGGTGCTTGCTACAAGGGACGCTCTTTTGAAGCAGGCGAAGGAGATCGGCAGTAAAACATCCCTTCTCCCGCCCTTGACCGCCGTGCGCCCCGCAATGCTCGCCTATGCCAAGGAGCAGCTTTTCCGTGCCGACGGTGCAGTCATACCCTACCCGAAGAACGACGGCTCGCTCACCTTTATCTCCGCAAAAGACCCCTATGCGGGCTGTGCGCATATTGCCGCCAAGATCGCATCCGCGGTGCGACGCGGTGCGCGTTACCGCGATTTTACCGTCGTCACACGTGCGCCCCGGAAATACGAGGGCATTCTTGACGAGGCACTTGCGGCAGAGGGCATCCCCTTCTTCTTTTCGGTGGAAACCGATTTGACCGAATTTGCCCTCACCAAAATGATCCTATCCGCCTACGCCTGCCTTGAGCGCGGCTTCCAGCGCGCTGATCTGATCGCTTACCTGAAATGCGGATTTTCGGGTGTATCTCCCGACGATTGCGACATCTTTGAGCTGTACGCCGAAACCTGGCGCATCAAGGGAAAGGCTTTGACTGCCAACCGCCCCTTTGATATGCACCCACGCGGCTACGCCGACCGCTTCACCGAGGCGGATACCGCGCGTCTATGCCGTATCAACGCCGTGCGTGAACAGATCCTGCCTCCCCTTCTTGCCTTCCGCGATGCAACGGAGGGTGAAAAGACGGCGAAGGAGCATGCAAAGGCACTTTACGATCTCCTTTGTACGCTGGACACGGAGCGCAGGCTTTTTGAGCGTGCCAAGTGGGAAAGGAGCAACGGACGCACAGCAGAGAGCGACCGCCTCACCCGTTTGACCCCCATTCTTTACGGTCTGCTTGACAGCATCGGGAGCATCATGAAGGAGCGAACGCTCACCCGTGCACGCTTCTCCGAGCTTTTATCCACCGTCTTTTCCTCCGTTTCCCTTGGAACACTCCCGACGTCGGGCGACGCTGTGACGGTGGCAAATGCGGACACCTACCGCCCGACGACCGAGAACACCGTCTTTTTGCTTGGCGCGGTGGAGGGAGAATTCCCCGCCTCCGTCGGACTTGACGGTGTCTTTCCCGAAGGGGAGCGCCAAGCCCTCGAAAGCATTGGCGTTTTCGTCGGGAAACCGCCCGAGGTGCGTGCGTCGCGCGAGCAGTTCTCCTTCTTGCGTGCCTTGGCTGCGGCAAAAAGCCAAGCAACCGTCATTGATTTTGGGGCAAACGCCCTCGGCGAAGCCTTGCGTCCAAGCCAAGCGCTTCTGCGCCTAAAAAAGCTTTTCCCGCACGCAAAATGCATAAGCGGAAAGCCGCGTGCATATACACCGCATGCCGCCTTTGACGGTTATTTCGAAAAGAAAAACACCGCAGAGGGTGCGGCACTTTCGGAGCTGCTTTCTTCGGACGGGGGGCTTTTATCCCCGACGGATATCGCAAGCACGCCCATTCACGATCCGCAAGCCGCCGTGTCCGGCGAAACGGCAGCGCGCCTGTTCCCCGACGAGATGCGCGCGTCGCAAAGCAAGCTTGAGGACTACATGAATTGCCCCTTTGCCTACTATTTGAAGCGCGGGGTGCTGTTAGAGGCAAACGAGCCTGCCGCCGTCCGTCCCGTGGACGTCGGTAATATGATCCACGCCATCTTAGAGCGCTTTTTTGAGCTTCTCAAACGCGAGGGCACCGACATTCACAGCATGGATCCCGCACGCATTCCCACACTTGTTGAGGAGGCTTGCCGCGAATATCTCGTCCGTATCTGTCCCGAAAGCCTGCACGCATCCCCACGGCTTACTCACCTATTTTCCCGTGTGCGGCGCGCCGCCATCCTTGTCACCGAGGACATCTACGACGAATTCTTACACAGCCGCTTTTCGCCCACCTTTTGCGAGCTTGCCATTGAAGGCAAGGACGCCCCCGGTGCGCTCGTCTTCCGGGATGCAGACGGGAAAAGCATTTCCATCGGCGGACGCATCGACCGCGTGGACACCTACCGCGCAAAAAACGGCGAGCTGTTCGTGCGCGTGGTGGACTACAAGACGGGCTCTCGTACCTTTTCCCGCGACGAGCTGAAAAAAGCCCGTAATTTGCAAATGTTTGTTTACCTTTGCGCAATTTGGAAGTCCGAGAACACCGCTTTTCTTGACCGCCTTGGCGTAGAGAAAGGAGCGCATCCGCTCCCTGCGGGTATTCTTTACAACACCGTTGACCCCAAAACAGTTTCCATCTCCTCTCCCCAAAGCAGTCAAGAGATCCTATCTCTCATCCGCAAGAACAATTTTGCGCGTCGCGGCTTTTTCCTCGCCGAGGAGGAGATCGTCCGCGCCATGGATGACGACCTCTCGCATCTTGCCGTACCGCAAAAGAACGGGGCTGTCAATCTTGACAAAAAGAGCGTCTTCGGCTCTCTTGTGGAGTTTGGTGAGATGCTTGACGAAACGGAAAACGCCGTGCTTGGCGTTGCAAGGCAAATGCGCTCAGGCTGTGCCGATGCCTCTCCCGACGAAAAGGTGAACCCCTGCGCCTATTGCCCTTACGTACCCGTTTGCCGTAAGGAAAATATTAAAAAGAATGCTTGGTAAGCAGAAGCTGTTTTATCAAGAATAGAGAGAAAGGAACTCGGTTTTCAAATAGAAACCGAGTTCCTTTTGCTTTTTGTAAAAAAGCGGCTTTGCTTCTCTATTCTTATGTTTTTAGCAAAGGAGCTTGTCAGATTTAGAGCAGAATTTTTCGTTCTCCGAGTGTAAACGAGAAAAAACAATTGATAATTGTTTTTTCGAAGTGCTTAACTGAAATAAGAAGAAATGAAGTGAGGCTATGCCGAACGCACATTTCGATTATATTTCAGGAAGTGAAGGCGTATATATATACGTCGAGCGAGGAAACGGAAAAGGTAAGCGAGAAAAAACAATTGATAATTGTTTTTTCGAAGTGCCTAACTAAAACAAGAAGAAATGAAGCGAGGCTGTGCCGAGTGCGCATTTCGACTATGTTTTAGGAAGCGCAACAAAAATTGATACCTATGGAGAAAACCGTAGGTTTTCAACCTTAAAACCTAAAGAAACAAAAGCAACGGCAGGAAACAAGTTCCTGCCGTTTGTTTATAAACTTCTTTTTTGTTTGCGATTATGCCTAAATGTGACAGTTCCTTTTTTTAATTTTCCCAGTTGTGGTATACCGCCGTGATGTCCTCGTCTTCGTCGAAGTAATCGAGCATCTTTTCCATGTTGGCAAGTGCCGCTTCGTCCTCGATGGTGACGTAGGAGGAGGGGATCTTGGTCGCTTCCGCGGTGGTTACGGGGAAGCCTGCCGCACGGATCGCTTCGGCAATCGCCTCAAGGTCGGAAAGCTCGGTGGTGATCTCAAAGACGCCCTCGTCGGAGGTAAAGTCTGCAGCGCCTGCTTCAAGTGCCGCCTCCATAAGTGCTTCCTCGTCGATCTCGCCGTCCTCATCCTCGATGGTGATAAGACCCATATCGGTAAACATGAAGCTGACGCATCCGCCGACACCTAAGTTACCGCCGCACTTATCGAAATAGTGGCGGATGTTGCCCGCGGTGCGGTTGCGGGAGTCGGTCGCCGTTTCGACGATCACGGCAACGCCTGCAGGGCCGTAGCCCTCGTAGGTGATCTCCTCGTATACGACGTCGGAATCGCGGAATTTCTTGATGGCACGATCGATGTTATCGTTGGGAACGTTGTTTGCCTTTGCCTTGGCGATCAGCTCGCGCAGCTTGCTGTTGGATGCGGGGTTAGGACCGCCTGCACGGATGGCGACCGCCATCTCCTTACCGATCTTGGTGAAGATCTTGGCACGCGCCGCGTCCGTCTTTTCCTTTTTACGCTTGATATTATTCCATTTGCTATGTCCTGACATGGTAAAGCATTCCTTTCGTAATCAAATCTTTTCGGGGGTAGGCATACAGATGAGCGAGAGTGCGCGTCCAAGCACCGTCTTTACTGCTCTTGTGAAGGCAAGACGGTTTTCACGGACGGAGGCATCCTCCGCAGAGAGGATCTGACACTCATGATAGAAGCGGTTGAACGCCGCACAGAGATCAAGAATATATCTCGTGATGATCGAGGGCTCGTATTCCGCAATCGCGTTTGTCACCGTTTCGGGGAAACGGGAAAGCACGAGAGAAAGCTCTGCTTCCTCTGCCGTCATAGCGAGGAGAGAAGCCGATTTGCCCGCGTCACCCGCCTTTTCTAAGAGCGAGCAGGTGCGTGCATAGGTGTACTGTGCATAAGGACCTGTATTTCCGTCAAAGGAAAGAGCGTCCTCCATCACGAAGTTGATGTCGCGCATACGGTTGTTGGAGAGATAGTAGAAGATGATAGCGCCCACACCGACCTTTTCGGCAACGTCGTCGCCTGCCGCGGTGTTCTTCTCCTTCATGATGCCCTTCACCTTGTCGATTGCCTGACGGAAGAGGTCCTTAAGGAGAATGACGTTACCCGTTCTCGTTGCAAGCTTCTCGCCACCGATGCTGACGGTGCCGTAGGGCACGTGGACCAGCCCGTCATACCAATCGTAGCCCATCATTTCGAGCACCTTAAACCACTGTGCAAAGTGCAGGCACTGTCCTGCCGAGGTCACGTAGATGCACTTTTCAAAATCGTAGGTATTCTTACGGTAAACGGCGGCGGCAATATCACGGGTGGGATACAGGGTAGAGCCGTCACGCTTTAGGATCAGGCAGGGCGGCATGTTCCACTTTTCGAGGTTGACAACGGATGCGCCGTCGTCGATCTCAAGAATGCCTGCCTTGCGGATCTTCTCGATCTCGGCGGGCATTTTATCGGTGTAGAAGCTCTCACCGTTGTAGCTGTCAAAGGTGATGCCGAGCATGCGGTAGGTCTTGTTGTACTCACGCAGGGAGATCTCGATAAACCAACGCCAGAGCGCCATGCACTCCTCGTCATGCTGCTCAAGGCGGGCAAACATGGCTCGCGCCTCGTCGTTCAAGGACTCGTCCTTCTCGGCTTCGGCGTGGAAGCGAACGTAAAGCGCGACGAGCGCGTCGATCTCCTTTTCCTCGATCTCCTCGCGGTTGCCCCATTTCTTATAGGCAACGATGAGCTTACCGAACTGCGTGCCCCAGTCACCGAGGTGGTTGATGCCAACGCACTTATAGCCCGCAAACTCGTGAAGAAGCTTTAAGGAATGTCCGATCACCGTCGTACCGAGATGTCCGATGTGGAAGGGCTTTGCAACGTTGGGCGAGGAATAGTCGAGGACGACCGTTTTTCCTTCGCCAAGCGCGGGAGCGCCGTAGGCATCCCCCTTTTCTAACACGGTATTGACCACACGGGACGCAAAGATGGCAGCATCCTTCTTGAAGTTGAGGTATCCGCCCACCGCTTCAATCGAAGCAAAGGCGGGGTGTGAGAGCTTCTCGGCGAGCTTCGATGCGATCTCCATGGGAGAGCGGCGGAGCGACTTTGAGAGCTTAAAGCAAGGGAGAGCAAGGTCGCCCATCGAGCCGTCGGGCGGATATTCGAGCATTGTACGCACCTCGTCCGCTGTGAGGGTGGCAGGCGCAAACAGATCGCTTGCGGCGGCAGAAACCAATTCCGCTGCGGTATTTTTCAAAATTTGCATAGTTTCTTCCTTTCTTAAAGGGTGTCTGTCATACGGACGAAATCGCCCGCAGGCTTTTTGCCGACTGTAAGACAGGTGGGTACAAGGGGAAGATCGGAAATGGCATGCGCCAAGGCGATCTCTGCAAAATCAGTGAGATAAATTTCACCGTCACATTCCACAGCGTGCGCTTCTCCCACCGTCTGTCCTTCGTCAAGGAGCTCTGAGAGCTGCACGGCACGTCCTTCATCCGTTCCCTCGTCGGGATAGAAGAAGCGACGGGGGCAGATGTAGGCTTGGCGACGGGTCTTGTCCGCTCTCCATGCGTCAAAGGCGGTAAGAATGCAGGCGGCGACCTCCTCGGGAGATGCGTAGGTGCTGTCTACAACAAGGTCGTAGTTGGAAAGATCCTTGCAGTCTACACCGTATTGCTCGCGGTATCTTAAGCGCTCGCTTGCCTTCCGTGCGCGGATCTCCTCCGCCATCTCTTCAAGGCTTGATGCATGGTCACCCTCACGGTTGGCGCGCAGAATGCGCTTTGCGCTCTCCTCTAACTCCGTCGTCATATAAACGCGGAAGGTATCCTTTACAAAATGCCACGCCATACGGGAGTCAATGATCATATTTTCGTTTTTATCCGAGAGCGCGCAAAGACCGTCGTCGATCTCGTGATCGATCTCGGGATGCGTTTCCATATATTTATTCATCTCAACGATGGTCATGCCGTGTGATGCGGCAATGGCGCGGCAGATGGCACCCGTCGAATAGTAGGAGGCACCCAACCGCTCAATGAGAATTTTGGAAACCGTGCTTTTTCCGCTGCCGAGATCCCCTGCTAAGGAGATCTTGCCGAGCACGGGAGAATCCTTCAAAACGTCAGTCATATCCTTGTCCCTTCGAGTATTTACATTATATTATTTTAATATAAGTTTTTGCTTCTGTCAACCCTTTTTCCCGCTTTTATGCAGAAAAAAATAAAAGCGCCCCGCTTTTGCGGGGCGCTTCAAAAACACATATTAGGGGAGCTGCTTGAAATGCTCGATCATCTTCGCCATACAGTCGTTGTAGGCATCCTTTTCACTTGCAAAGGTAGAAGCCAAAGAGCTGTCAGTAATGTACATGCCCTTAAGCTTACCTGTGCCGGTGTAGAAATCCTGGCAATGGTCGCCGATCTGGAAGCCGAAGGGAGAACCGACCGTCTCGCGGATGAGGTCCATCATTTCACGGTTGTTCTTGTCGTCGTTGTACTTAAACTTCAGACCCTTTTCGTAGTAGGTATAAACGACCTTTTCGGATTCCTCGTTGAGGTACTGCATCAGCGCCGACGAAGCGGAGAATGCCTGCGCGGTGTTGAGGATCGCGCCGATCTCTACCTGGTCGTGAAGAGTGGTGATGTAGTCATCCTGCTCCTGAACGCTCCACTTGGGAATCGGAACAAGACCCTTTGCAGGCTTGAATTCACGAAGTGCCTCGGACTCCATTTCGCCAAGACGGGAAATGGCAAAGAGGAAGTTGCCCTGAAGGAAGCAGGAGGTTGCGTCCTGCGGCTGCTGCTGCTTCAAAACGCCGGGCGTCTGCTCCAAGTTCTGAAACTTATTAGCGACCAGCTGGAACTTCGAATAGTCCTGCATGACCTTAGGCTCGTAGTTTTCATCCTGGTAATAGAGGGTGACACCGCTGCCTGCCGAGAACGCCCAGTTGGAGTTGTTCACGTAAACAAAGCCAACGGTGGTATCGCTCTTCTCCGTCACACCGATCTCACCGGAATCGGAGTGTGCCGCATTCGCAAGGCGTGCAAGCGCGTCCATATCCCAGAAGCCCTGGCTGACAAAATCATAAAAAGCGTCCACGCTGTTCACGTCAGAGCCGAGCGCCGTGCGCACAGATTCTATGTTTGCTGCCAAGGTATTGTTGTTGACGTAAATAACCCATGCCATGCGGATCATATCAATGAAATAGTCACCCGCAAACATGTAGTATTTGTCTTGGTTGAAGGTACAGCCCTTGATAAATTCCTCGTACCAGCCGTCCTTCGAGAAGTCAAAGTAGTTCTTGATGCCGTCGCCGGGATTCTTGACATTCCAAAGATAGCCCGAAACCATCGAATAGGCAAGAGAAGCACAGTCGTTGTTATAGATGTCGGGGGAGTTCTTCGATGCGGTCATAACGATGTTCTCGACATCCTCAATGACCTTGTCATAGTACAGGTTTCTCGTTTCGTACTCGATCTCAATGCCAAGCGTTTCCTCTGCCGCCTTGTTGCGCGCAAGGACCTCCTTAGCAACCTCGTTCGAGCCTGCCGTGTCGGGACCCTTGGTGTAAATATCTGCTGCAGGGAAATTGCACTCGGGCGTCTGGTGCGCGGAAACGCACAGGCGAACCTTTTGACCGTCAAAGTCTACACTTGCCCAGCTTCCGTCCTCACCGCGGTCACCGCCGTCGGCGCCACCGCCGCCACCGTCGCAGGAGGCAAGCACACCTAGGCAAAGAACAAGTGCGAGCAAAAGACAAACAATTCTTGCTTTTTTCATTATGTACTCCTTGCTGTATTTTTTTACAAAAAACATTATACACCATTTCGCTTTTTTTGTCAAGTTGTTCTTTCTGTTTCTTTAAAAAATGCAGGATTTTCTTAAAAAACCAAAACATTCCAAAGAAAAACACCGCGCACAGCTGTGCGCGGTGTTGAAATCAGACTGAATTAGTCCAGTTTTGCGAACTTTTCGATGACCTCATTCAAGCAGTTCGCATACACGTCTCTCTCTGCCTGGAAGGTAGAGGACACGGTATCGCTGTTATGAAGATACATCTTTTTGAGAGCAGGGGTACCGGTATACAGATCAAGGCACGCCCAACCAACCTGCCAAGAGAAGGGCGAGTCGGTGGCTTCGCGCACCATATCCATCATAGTACGGGTGTTCTTGTCGTCGTTATACTTGAACTTCAAGCCCTTTTCGTAGTAAGCATAAACGACCTTCTCGGATTCCTCGTTGAGGTACTGCATGAGAGCCGATGCAGCGGAGAACGCCTGTGCGGTGTTGAGGATACAGCCAAGCTCTGCCTGGTCATGCACGGGAGTGTGATAGTCCTCCTGCGCGCTCACATCCCACTTAGGGATCGGAACAAGACCCTTCGAAACGTTGAAGTTACGAACGTTCTCAGACTCAAGCTCGCCAAGACGGGAATATGCGAAGACCACGTTGCCGTTGAGGAAGCACTTGGTGCCCTCAAGAACCGAGTTGGAGCCGGTGACGCTGGGAGCCTCATAGACGCCCCTTGCCTCCTTCATGTCCATGTACTCATCCGCAACCTTTTGATACTCTGCGGTATCCTGCATCATCTTGGGCTTATAGCCGTCTTCCTTATCCTGATAGAAAAGGGTGATCTGGCTGGAAGCCGAAACGATCCAAGAGGTGACCGAGTTGATAACAAGACCGACTGTGGTATCCTCAGGCTGTGCTTCTCCATCCTGGTTGTAGTCAGCGAAAACACCGGATGCGATCTGAGCGGCGGTATCCAGATCCCACAAGCCAAACTCTACGTCCATGTAGAAGTCGTCCACGGTTTTATACGCGGTCGAGCTGAGGTTATCCTTCAAGAGGTCGTTGTTCACATATACGACCCACGCCATACGGATAAGGTCGATGAAGTAATCGCCTGCGAAGATGTAGAGCTTTTCCTGATCATAGGTACAGCCCTTGATGTACTCCTCGTACCAACCGTCCTTGGTGAAGTCAAAGTAATTCTTGATGTCGTCACCGGGGTTCTTGACATTCCAGAGATATCCGTTGGTCATTGCGCGAACAAGACCGTAAATATCGTTGTTGTAGATGTCGGGGGAATTCTTAGCCGAGGTCAAAACGATGTTCTGGATATCCTCAAGAATCTCGTTGTACTTCTTGTCGGTCAGCTGATAGTTGACCGTGATTCCAAGTGCTTCCTCTGCTGCCTTGTTGCGGGCAAGAACCTCTTTTGCGACCTCGTTCGAGCCTGCCGTGTCGGGACCCTTGGTGTAAATATCCGCTGCGGGGAACATGCACTCATCGTACTTGTTCTTCGAGATCGAGAGGTTTACCACCTGACCGTCGAAATTAACGCCTTCCCAGCTACCGTCATCTCCGCGGTCACCGCCGTCGCCATTGCCGCCGAGGCCGTCGCAGGAGGCAAGAGAGCCAAGGCAAAAGACGAGTGCCAGAAGAAGACTGATGATTCTAGTTTTTCTCATAGCTTACTCCTTGTGTTTGTGCTTTTCGGATACCGTCCGACGCGCGAACGCGTATCACATCATTACAATTATACTTAAATAGCCGAATTTTGTCAAGTGCCCAAACCATCATTTACGCATTTTTACATTTATTTGCTAAATTTGTTCATTTTTAGCCACCATTTTCTTCAAGCGCCGTCAAAACGGCGTGCGCAACGGCCTCCCCGTCGATTTTCGCATAGGTGCGCAGAGGGAGGGGCGTGTTGGGCGAAGCAAAATGACCGTCGATCGCCAAAACGCGGTAGGAAAATGCCTTATTTTCGCGCGAAAAAGCGGTGTAAAGGCGGTCGCCGAGCAGCATGCCCGCACCGCCGTCGCGTACCCCCTCCTCAACAAAGAAGGCAGGAACGCCCTCGGGGAGCCTTGAGAGCACGCGCGACGCCAGCGTATCGTAAGGGGCAAGCGCTTCAATGAGAAGCATCTCGGCGCGCACTCCCTCTTTTCCGAGAAGAAGCAAGGCGTCAAGCGCCGCCGTAACGGCGTTGCCGTAAGCAAGAAGCACCGCCCGCGGCGATTTTGTTCCGAGCGCGCGGATGCCGTAATTCTCGTAATCACCGTCGGGGTAAAAGAGCGCCTTCACGCGCTCGTCCTCCGCCCCCTTGGGATACCGGATGAGAAGCGGCGATGCGGCATCTGCACTTCCGGCAAGCATAGCGGAAAGCGAGCCGTACGTGGCGGGAGAAAAAATAGAAACACCCGGAATGTGGGAGGCAAAGGCAACGTCAAAAATGCCGTGGTGCGTCGCACCGTCGCCATCCGCAAGCCCTGCGCGGTCAACAAGCAGGCGCACGGGAAGCCCTTGGAGCGCCACATCGTGCAAAAGATTGTCGTATGCCCTTTGCAAAAATGTAGAATACACGGCAAAATACGGCTTCATGCCTGCCGCCGCAAGTCCTGCCGAGAAGGTCAAGGCGTGCTCTTCGGCAATGCCCACGTCAAAATAACGCTCGGGAAAGGCGTCGCCGAAGCGGGAA
>SVTN01000039.1 GCA_015063765.1 Oscillospiraceae bacterium
GTTGGCGAGAGCAACAAATTCGATTTGGAGCTTCACGGTCTTTCTCTTGTCTGCAATTCTACCAATCCCATTACCGTAGTCAGCGGTGATGAGGTTGCTATCCAAGCAAAAAAGGATACAAAGAACTATATTTACGATATGAGAACTGCCATTGACTCTACCGATGAAACGCTCTATTCTGGCGCAATTCATTCCGACGTTGATCTTGAGATCGGTGGCAAGGGCGAGCTGACCGTTGTTTCCGAGAATAACAACGGTATTCACTCCAAGGATGATTTGCAGGTCAAGAACCTCACGCTTCTTGTGGCTTGCATCGACAATTCGCTCAAAGGCAACGACGGCGTAGAAATTGAGGGCGGCAACACCACTCTCATCGCATCGGGCGGTGATTGCATCAAGACCTCGAATAGCGACATATCCGAGAAAGGCAATCAGCGCGGAAGCATCAGCATCGTGGGTGGCACGCATGATCTTTATGCCGCTTGCGACGGAATTGACGCGGCGTACAATGCAACGGTTGATGACAGCACCACTGTGCTGAACATTTATACCGACAAGTATTCCAACTATTCAAAGGAAGTAACGGCGACCTCGTCGGATGCAAACTATATCCGCTTTACGAGAAACGCCTATTATTATTCGGTCAAGTATTATAACTCCGACACCGACTATGTTTGGGTAAACGCTGAATATCATTCGTCGGTTTCGGGTGGCAGAAGCAATTATTACTACTATTCCTATCCTAAGATGCCCGATTATGCAAAGGTGCAGTTCTTTATTTACGAAACCGAATCACAGCGCGGACAGGACTCGGAATATCTTGTCGCTTTCGACTATCTGACACAAAACAGCGCTTACGATACCTTTGCATTGACACAATCCTATAACGGACTTGGTTACCAATGGACGAACTATACAACGACAATCCAAGAGGGTGGATTTGGCGGCGGTCGTCCCGGAGGTCACGGCGGTGGAATGATGGGCGGTGGCAATACCGATAAGGGTGAGTATTCCACCAAGGGAATCAAGGCGGCGAATGAGATCGTTATCAACAACGGAACGGTCAATATCAAGTCCTACGACGATGCCGTTCATGCAAATAATGATACTACGCTTGAAAACGGAGCGACACCGCTTGGAAACGTGACAATAAACGGCGGTAATATCACCGCATACTCCAATGATGACGGACTTCACGCAGACGGCGCGCTGTCTGTAAGTGCAGGTACGGTCAGCGTGACAAACTCTTACGAGGGCGTTGAAGGCACGACCGTCAATATCTCGGGGGGATACGTGTCGGTCAACTCCAAGGATGATGGCATCAACGGTACGGGAAGCGGTGTGGTGGTCACTGTTGGCGGAGGAAACGTATATATTTATTGCAGCGGTGACGGCATCGATGCGGGAAGCGATATGAGTAGCACGGCGAAGGTACTGTTTTCGGGTGGAAACACGGTCGTGATATCTACTTCGGACGGAAATTCTGCGCTCGATACCAACAGCGGATATACACAAAGCGGAAATGCACGTGTTGTTGCAATTATGCCTACAGATGCAATGACCGGAGAAAGCACGCGGGGAAATACTGTTGGGATGACAATTAAAAGGTCGATTTCTCTTTCTCAAGGCGAATACTTGACAGTTAACGTAAGCTCAAGCATCATTGCTACTGTGAAAATACCAAAGGAAATGACGGCTTTTGTTGTATACCTTGGAAGCAACGATGCAACGATTGCTTCTGCATCATCAAGCTCGCAGACGCTTGACGAAAACGGCGTGGCGTGGAATTAACAATATCAACTTGGTACAACGGAAATTTTATGATATAATAAAACAAGACGGCGAGGATGAAATCCTCGCCGCCGCGTGCGAAGCACGCGAGCTTTGCCGCAAGGCAAAGTTCGTTTTACTACATCTGAAATCTGTCTATGGCGCTATGCGCCATTCAAGGAAGCAGAGCTTCCAATCGAAATCTTCGATTTCGGGACAGATTTATGATATAATGAAAAAAACAACAAGTTTTTTCGGTAAAAACGACGAAAAAAGGAAGCAATTTTTGACACGGAGGGAAGCATGAGGAACGGACCGTACGAAAGCGAGGGCGCGCGCCGCCACTTTGCCTACTCCAAGGTGGACGTGATGAAGCTTGACACCAAGTGCCTTTTTGCGGGGAAGCTAGAACGTATCCGCGATTGGGAGGAGAAGCCGCACAGCCACGCCTTTTGTGAAATTATGCTGGTCGAGGCAGGTGCGGGCGAGATCGTTGTGGATGGGAAAAGGTATCCCATCAAAAAGGGCGATATCGTCGTCTACAATCCCGATGCCGTTCATGGGGAGAAAACGGGGGAAGAGGGGTTGGCGGTTGCCTTTTTCGGCATTCGAAACTTTCACGTAGAGAGTTTGCCGTCCGACCACCTGATTTCCGAGGGGGCATCTCCTGTTTTACATACGGGAGAGGAAGAGGAGCGGTTTTCCTTCTACTTTTCCTCCCTCGTTTCGGAGGTGGCAACGGCGGAGCCTTATGGGGAGATGATGGCAAAGTATCTTGCGCGGTTGATCCTCATCGGCATTTTGCGGCTTGCCGACATTTCGGAGAGCAAGTTTGTATCGAGCGCCGTATTTGCGCGCATCTACCACTATTTGAGCAAGAATTTTGCCGCGATCGAGTCGATGGATGCGGTGTGTAACGCGCTCCACGTCAGCAAATATTATCTCTCGCACGTTTTCAAAAAGCATACGGGGACATCTCCCATGCAATACGTGACCGAGCGCCGCATTGCCTACGCCAAGCAGCTGTTGTCCGAAACGGTGCTTTCGGCAGGGGAGATCGCCGATGCCTGCGGCTACCGTGACCGCGCGGTCTTCTTCAAGGCGTTTAAAAGAGAAACGGGGTTGACGCCGGGGGAGTACCGCGCGCAAAGCACGCGGTAACTCGATGCCACAGGCATCGAATATCACTTGCCCGAAGGGCAAATATCACTCGACCGAAGGACGAATATGACGAAAAAAGGACGGCATTGCCGTCCTTTTTTAAAATGGGTTTATTCTAACAAGAGAAGATTTTTGTCAATGCTTCTTATTGCCTTTTTTCAAAGCAATCGATGATCCGTAAAACAAGCTCCCGCTCTTCGTGGGAGAGCTTGGAAATATCAACAAGCACGCGGTTTTCTTCGGAGAGAAGGGTGTCTACGGGGACATGGAAAATCTCGGACAATTCCAGCATATTTGCAAGCGAGGGGACGGAAAGAGCCATTTCCCAAGCGTTGACCGCACTGCGCGAGATTCCGAGCCGCTTGGCGAGATCGGTTTGCGTAAAACCGAGCTTATCTCTAAAATACCTGATTTTTTCGGCAACGTTATTGATCATGGTCAACACCTCCTCTTTTATTTTACCTTATCAAGAATGATTTTACATTATCATTTGTGATAATTAAAACTTGACAAAGAGAAAAAGCCGTGTTATAATGTTGTCATCAATCTTTTGGTTTGGAGGAATTGACATGGTTTCAAAAAAGAGGAGAATACACGCATATGTGTGGGGCGGTATTGCCGCGGCACTTCTTTTGGTGTTTTTCCTGATAGGGTATCTTGGCAACGAGGCGCGCGAGGGCATTGGACTTGTGATCGTTCCCCCTGTTCTTGCCTTTACATTCATATCTTGCCTAATTCTAAAGAATAACTTTATTGGGAATATGGTTATTGAAATCTTCAGTTGGGGCTTTGTAAGGATGCCCGGAGTGATCTTTGAGCTTGATCTTGACGGTATTATTTGGCTTTTAACGGTAAAGCTTTTGTTCTGGGTGCTTGGTATCCTCTTGGCACTCTTGTGCGGCTTGCTCGGCGTTCTGCTTGGATGCGTGCTTTCTGTTTTTGTATATCCCTTTGCGCTGTATCGGGCGTATCGTGGACGTGAAATGGAGGAATAAGATGAAAAAACGGTTGATTTGTATTGTGCTTTGTTTGTGCCTTGTATTCCTTGCATCGTGTAACGGCACCTCGTCTACAGGTGGCGGAAACGACGGTAGCGGCAACCAAAGCGGAAGCGGTGAGCAGAACGGCGGTAGCCAAGACAGCGGCACGCAGGGCGGCGGCACGCAAGACAGCGGCACGCAGGGCGGCGGCACGCAAGGCGGCGGCACGCAAGGCGACGGCACACAAGGTAGCGGCACGCAGGGTGGCGGCACACAAGGCGGCGGTAGCCAAAGCACCGGCTCGGAAAAGGAAAAGATCAAGGGATATCTTTCCACGCTTCTTTCGGGCTTCCGTGTGGATCCGTATTCGTATCTTCCCGAGAGCATGATTCCCGGCGCAAATGCCGTTAGCGCGGCATCACTTACCAAGGATTATACGAGCGGTGTGCAGGTTTCTGCCATCCCCACCGGCGGCTTCGGTGAGCAATGGAATATGATCATTGAGAACATGGTGGAGTCTCAGCGCTTCTTTACCGTGCTTTCGGTTGTTGACGGCTTGACCACGACCTCGGTGAGTGTCTTTAACAATTATTTGGATGAAAATCCCGCTGATACGGCGTCGCACACCTTTAAAGAAGGGATCTACACCGTTTCTATCGTTTATGAAGACGGCGTTTTAGAGTACGTCATTGATTACGAAAACGGTGCATTTGCGCCGCAGATCGCGCTTTCTCTGGACGTTGCAAGCGGCGAAAAGACGGTTCGTGTACAGTTAAGCGATGCCAACGCGCTTCGATACATTGTTACCGAGGACTCGTATGAGTTTGCCGTTCGTTATGCGGGCGTGCGTCGCGCATACTTCTCCCTTTCGCGCACGGAAGACGGCGCCGAGGGGCATATCTATGAGTATCTGACCGTTGCCTCTGTCGAGCATTGCAGTGCGGCAGACTTTTATATCACCGAGGACTACGTAACTGCTGTCGGCAATAAAGCGAGCGGTATCCCCGGCTTTACGGGCTACATCTGTGAGCTGTACGACGTGGAAAGCGGAAAAATGTTAGGATACGAGGTCAAAGAAACGCTGTCGCTCATTACCTTTGATACGCTGTGGTTCGATCTTGCAAGCTTTGACGGACTTACCAGCCTTCGCTACCGTCCCGAATCCGGAACGGGCAACAACAAGACAGAGGCTGCGTTCTTCGTAAACGGTAAAAGTGCTGCATGGGTGGCTAAGAAGACCCTTGGCTCGCGCCGCTACGACATTGAGTTCCGCGATCGCTTCTTCTACGTGTACAACGAGGGAGAGGAATCCTATGAAAAGGTGACGGTATCCGTCCCGATGCTCTTTGTACAGGAGAAGTATTATAGCAGCCTCGCTTCCGACGTTGCATCGGAAAACAGCGGCGTAAACCTCACCTCTCGCGTGAACAGCGACGATTTGACGATGCTGGAAGGTCAATACGATGAAAAGGTAAATGTTTTCGTGGAAAACAAGGAAAACATATCTGTCGAACAGATCCTTACCTTTATCGGAAGCAAAAAAACCTTTGAATAAAACCCAAATATGTGAAAAGGGCACGGTTTTCGAGAGAAAACCGTGCCCTATTTCTTTTAAATAACACCTTTTTGTAAAATAAGGTTTGCATAGATCGCCTTTTCGCCCGATGCGATAATGGCATAGCATTTCTTTGCTTCCTCGTAGAAGTCGAAGCGGTCGATGTTGCCCATCGCGCCCCTTCCGCGCTCGTCGTGCTTTTCGATGATGGCGGCGTATTCGTCCCATATGGGGGTTTCCACTCTGCCGCGGTCACGCGCCATCAGATCCATCAAGACGGCAGGGGTGTCCACGTAGGTGTCAAGCGGAAAAACCGTAAGAATGGCGTCAAGGACCTCGGGAATGCCGTGCCCGTCCATGCGAATGACGATGGCATCCTTGCCCATCGATTCTGCGGGGAAGTTTGCGTCTGCAATGCAGATGCGGTCACTGTGCCCCATCTCGCAAAGCACCTTTAAAAGGGCGGGGGGCAAGATCTTAGGAATACCTTTTAACATATGAAAGCTCCTTGCTAAAGATTGGCGGTTGACGCTTTTCTTTATTGTAGCATGCCGCGTTTTTTCTGTCAATGGCGTTTTTTGCGGTCTTTAAAGCAAGTCTAGCCTTAAAAGAACACGGTTTTCGAAAGAAAACCGTGTTCGTGTTTTTTAGTATTGCCGTCAGAACAGAAGGGTGCAGCCTGCGGCGTCCTTGATCTCTTTTGCGACGGGGAATGCTTCGATCAGCTCATCAAGACCGCCCTCGACAAAGTGCAGGTCGTAAAGCAGCGTATCTCTGTAGGGGGCGTGGCTGGGCTCGTAGCTCACCATGTTGGGGGTCTTGGTGAAATAGATGTCGTGGATATGGTTGTGGTTGGTGAAGGCGTGATGCACGGTGTGCTGGGAGAAGAGGGGACGCGCACAGTTCACCATGACGCTGTGGCTGACATCCCAGTTGGAGGAGGAGCCGTCGCAGTAGTAGCCGTACTTTTCGCCCTTGCCGCTCTTTTCGAGAATGGCGTAGTTGTCGTGCATGCAGTTGAAGCGGCGGGCGGTGGTCTTGGGGTTCACGTTGCCGCCGAGCACGTAGATGGCGCCGCCGTCACGGAGCATATCCATGAAGTTTTCGATGTGGTTGTAGGCGATCTCGGCATCTCTGACGTTGAACTTTTCGCCGAGCTCGTAAGGAACGGTCGACCAGCCCCAGCCCACCGACATACCCGAGTAGGCACAGCCCTTGATGGTGTTGTGCAGGATCTCAAGATGGTCGACCATGCCGATATAGATGCAGGGCGCGGCAGGGAAGTCGTAGCCGATATGCTCAAAGTAGTTGTTGATGATACGGGTCGAATAGGTGCGGTTCTTGGGCTCATCCCAGTTGTAGGAGGGGTTGCCGACGGTGACACCGCACATGCCGACGTCCTTGAAGATGCAGTCCTTGACGGTGAAGTTGACCGAATTGTTGACCGACTGCACGCCGTTGCCGCCGATGCCGGTGAAGGAGCAGCCGCGGACGGTCATGTTTCGGGTGTTTTCTGCGAGGATGGCGGCGTGACGAAGTCTTCCGACACCGCGCGTGGTGTTTGCCTGACCTGCGAGATAGGGTTTTTCGCAAACGAATTTCGAGGTGACACCCGTGAATGCAAGGTCCTCGATGGTGACGTTTTCAAGTCCCTCGATCTCGATGAGAGTTTCGGTGGTGGGGTATTCTACGGCAATCTGGGGCACGGGGGTATCTGCGGGCACCTTGATGGTAAGAACGCCGTTTTTGTAGTCGTAGGCGTAGGAATAGTCCTCGGTCAGAAAGGCGGGGGAGTTGCGGAACATGGTGACTCTGTCGCCGATGTTGAGGATGGAGATGGTCTTTTCGCAGAAGTAGTCGATCTCACCCTCCCAAAGCTTCACGAGTGCGTGCCGGATGCCGCCCAGCTCCTTCGTGGTGTCAAGGTCAACGGAGGCGACGTGCAAAATGGCAAACTCCCATTCGACACACATGAGAATTTCGGTCGAGCCGATCTCGCCCTCAGCGAGCGTTTTTGCGATCTCCACGGGAACGTAAAGACCGTCTCTCTTGACTTCGCCGCGGCGCTCCTCGGGGGTCAGGGGAATGCGGTTGATCCAAGAGGGGCTCTCGGTGCGCTTCATGACTTGGTAGCCGTTGTACATCAGCTCGTGGAAGAGAGGATATTTCCCATCTTCATTCTTGGGGAACTGATAAGCGTAAACGCCCGGCTTGCCCTCGACGGGGGTCATATCCTTTCCGAAGACGTGTGCCCAGGACTGGATGGTTGCCGCGCGAGGATTTTTTGCGCGCAGGGTGATGTCGACTGCGTCAAGCTCGGGGTTTTGGGTCTTCGAGAGCACGAAGGGCTCGGTCAGGTAGTGAAAGCCGCCGTCCAGCTCCACGATGAGCTTATCGTGGCGCCCTGCCTCCTTCGCCTCGCGCGCGGCGGCGAGGATCTCCTCACGGATCGAGGCAAGATCGTTTTTGGCGGTTTGCGTGCAAACGTACTGATTGATTTGAATTCCCATGTTCGGTTATCTCCTTGTGGGTTTGATTTTGGGCGATGCGCCCGCGGTTTTTTTGATTTCCCGTGCTTCGGGATGTGCGGTGAACAGGGCGGCTTCATCGCCCTCTACGAGATAGAAGTCCTTGATGATAACATCGCGCGCAGGGGCGTGAATATTGTGCGCGTGGGGCTTGGTGGAATAAATGCGGTGGATAAGATTGTGGAAGGAAAGCGCTTCGGGGTGCGGCTGTGAATAGATGGGGGTGTGGCAGTTGACGATCACGCTGTCGCTCATCTCCCAGTTGGAGGAGGCGCCGTCAAGGTAGTAGCCGTATTTGTCACCCACGGGACCCGCCTCGTCAAGCGTTGCATAGTTGTGATGCATGAAATTGAAGAAGTCGCTTCTCGTTTTGCGATTGGCGTTGCTTCCCACGACGTAGATGGCACCGCCGTCGTGCAAGAGATCCATAAAGTTATGGAAGCGGTTGTAGGCGATCTCCGCATCTCGGATGTTGACCTTTTCACCGATCTCCCACTCTACGGGCATCCAGTTCCAGCCCGCTGAGATGGCGGAGTAGGCGCATCCGTCGACGGCGTTTCTTAGGATCTTCAGTCCGTCCACCTGACCGATATAGATGCAGGGGCAGGCGGGGTGCTCGTAGGCGATATGGCGGAAATAGTTGTTTTCAACGCGCGCGTTGTAGGTGCGGTTTCTTTCAAATTGCCAATTCCACGAGCAGTTGCCGACGGTGACGGCGCACATGGAGATGTTGTCAAAGACGGAATTTTTCACCGTCACACGGACGTTTTTGTCCGAAACCTGCACGCCGTTTGTGCCGATGTCCTCAAAAAGACAGCTGTCCACGGTAAAGCCGCGCACATCCCGTGCAAGCACCGCCGCCTCGGGAAGGCGCATGGATTTGTCGCCTTCAAGCCCCAGCCCCGCAATACCGCCTGCCTGGTGGGTGTAGACCATGTTCTTCGAGGCGTAGGGAGAGGTCGTGCCCGTAAAGCGCAAGCCCTTGACGGTGACGTTTTCCATCCCCTCGATCTCAATCAGGCGGTCGAGCGTGGGACGCTCAACGGGAACGCCCGTAAGATTTCCTGTTTTAGGCTTTACGGAGAGGACGCCGCTATTATGGTCGTAGGCAAAGGTGCCCTTGGTCAAAAAGGCGGGAGCGTTGCGGAAGTGAAGCTTAGATGCGCCGATATTCACGTGACGGGGGCAGATTTGGCAAAACTGCTCCATCTCCTCACGCTTCGGCTTGATCAGTACATAGGTTTTGCCGTCCACCTCGCGCTTTTGGTCAAAGTCGATCTCGGCAACGTGGAAGATGGCGTAGATCCAAAGGATATAGACCATAAGCTCCGTTCCGCCGAGCGGTGCGGTGGCAAGCTTCCTTGCAAGCTCGATAGGGGCATAGAAGCCCTCTCTTTTCGTTTTGCCCGCGCGCTCGTCGGGGGATAGGGTGTCAATGCTCTTCCAAAGTGGAGAAGCGGACATGGGAAGGCTCCTTCCGCCAACGAAGAGCTCGCGAAAGACAGGATAGCCGCCTTTTTTCTCTTTTTTAAGCTGATATGTAAAGATGTCTTTGCTTTTTTGAGGAGTTTCTTGAATGGGAACAAGCGAAGAGAGCTCTGCTTGCTCTCCTGTGACGGTCAGGTCAAGAGAGGCAAGCGCGGGATGCTCCTTTGTCGAGAGGGTAAAGGGGGTGTCGAGAGAATAGCGTCCCGCTTCAAAGAAAAGCTCCGCTTGCTCCTTTTTCTCTGCCGTCAGCCCGTCGGCGAGCTTTAAAAGCCCCTTGTGGGCGGCGGCGACGGTCTTGTAGGCGGTCGTTTTGCCGCCCTGCTTTAAAAGAATAGCCATGGCGTTAGGAAATCAGGGCAGAGCCCGCCGCATCGCGGATCTTGACTGCCTCGGGGAATGCGGCAAGATACTCCTCGGGGGTGACCTCGAGCAGGTGATAATCTACGGTAATGATATCACGAGTGGGCACCTGAGTGGATATATGACGGGGGGTGTTGGAGTAGATGTCGGTAAAGTGGTTGTGGTAGGAAAGCGCCCGCGGGTGCGGCTGAGAGAAGATGGGCATGCCGTCGGTATTGAGTACCACGCTGTGGAAAACGTCCCAGTTGGATGCCGAGCCGTCGCAATAGTAGCCGTATTTGCCGTACCTCTTGACGAGGGTGTCGAGCAGAGCAAAGTTGTCGTGCATCTTGTTGAAGCGCTCGCTCGTCGACTCGTGGTTGCAGTTGCTGCCGAGCACGTAGATAGCACCGCCGTCCTTCAAGAGCTGCATGTAGTTGTGGAAGTAGTTGTAGGCGATCTCGGCACTTCTGATGTTGACCTTTTCGCCAAGCTCCAAGGTTTGAGGAGTCCACGTCCAACCCACAGAGATGGCGGAGTAGGCACAGTCATCGACGGTGTTGTGGAGAATTTTCAATCCGTCCACGGGCGCAACGTAGATGGCGCAGGCGGCAGGATATTCGTAAGCGATATGAGAGATATGGTTGTTTTCGATGCGAAGACCGATGGTGCGGTTCTTTTCCTCGTTCCATTTGAAGACGGGGTTACCGACCGAGATGGCAGACATGGAAACGTCGTGGAAGCGGTTGCTCTTCACGGCGGTGCGAACGCTCTTATCCACGATCTGGATGGCGTTTGTACCGAGATGGCGGAAGGTGCATCCCTCTACGGTCAGTCCGCGCACGTTACGAGCAAAGAAGGCTGCCGCCTTTGCGCGCAGGTCGGGAAGCGAGGGAATGGTGTTTGCCTGACCGCAGCGGTACACGTGATCGCAGCCGTAGCCGCAGGTCGTGCCCGAGAACGCGACGTCCTTCAGGGTGAAATTCTCAACTCCCTCAAGCTCGATCAGCGTTTCCAGCGCAGGATATTCGAGCGCGTGACACCACATGTATTCGGGATTTGCGGCGTTGACGTACAGCTTGCCCTTAAAATAGTCGTAGGCAAAGGTGTTCGTTTCGAGAAGTGCGGGGGCGTTCTGGAAGAACATTTCGCGCTTGCCGATGTTTAAGTGACGGGCGAAGGTTTGGCAGAAATTGTCCATCTCGCCCTCTTTTAAGACGACGAGGGCATAGGTCACGCCGTTTTCCTCGCGCGTTCTTTCAAGGTCGATCCGCTCTACGTGGAAGATGGAGAACACCCACTCAATGTACATGACGAGCTCGCAGGCGCCGAGGTCTTGCGAGGCGATCTTCTTGGCGAGCTCAATGGGTGCCCAAAAGCCCTCGCGCTTTACTTTGCCGTCGCGCTCGTCGTCGGTGAGGGGGTCAAGGTTATAGAAGATCTCGGACTTTGCCTTGTAGATGCGCTTGAAATTCAAGAAGAAGTCGTGGAACTTGGGGTATTTGCCCTTTTCCTTTTTGAATTTGTAGACAAAATAGTCGGTGCCCTTGACGGGAGCAAACAGCTTTCCGTCCATACGCACGAGCGAGTTGATCTCGGCGGCACCCGCGACGCTCGACGTGAGGGTGATATCCACACTTGCAAGCTCGGGGTTTTCGACCGCCGACAGGCGGAAGGGCTCGGTGAGGGTGTGCTTACCCTGGGGAAGCTCAATGACGAGCTTGTCGTGACGTCCTGCCTCCTTGGCTGCCTTTGCGGCGGCGAGAATGCTCTCTCTGATCTCGGTGAAGGAGGCGTGCTCGGTGTTCTTACATTCCATGGTTTGAAGCTTGATTGCCATAGCTTTTACTCCTTAATAAACGGTTGATTTATAAGATAAAGGATCAAACGATCATGCTTGCGCCTGCCGCGTCGCGGATGGCTTTTACCTCGGGGTGTTTTGCAAAGAGCGCGTCGGCGCCCTCCTCGACGAGGTGGTAGTCTAGGGTAATAATGTCACGCTCGGGAACGTGGGTGGAAGGATGTCGCTGTGTGGTGGAATAGATGTTTTTAAAGGTGTTGTGGTAGGAGAGTGCCTGCGGGTGCGGCTGAGAGAAGATGGGCATGCCGTCGGTGTTGATGACTACACTGTCGCGCACCTCCCAGTTGGAGCAGGCACCGTCACAGTAGTAGCCGTATTTTCCGTACGCCTTGACGAGGGTGTCGAGGTAGGCGAAGTTGTCGTGCATAAGGTTGAAGCGCTCGCTCGTCGTTTCGTGGTTGCAGTTGCTGCCGAGCACGTAAACGGCACCGCCGTCTTTCAAGAGCTGCATGTAGTTGTGGAAGACGTTATAGGCGATCTCGGCGTCGCGGATGTTGACGCGCTCACCGAGCTCATAGGTGACGGGCGCCCAGTTCCAGCCCACCGAGATGGCGGAGTAGGAACAGCCCTCCACCGTGTTGTGCAGGATTTTAAGACCGTCCACCTGTGCAATGTAGATGGCGGGGGCGGCGGGGAAGTCACAGGCGATATTTTCAAAATAGTTGTTTTCCACACGGGCGTGGTAGGTGCGGTTGTGCTCCTCCTGCCAATTCCAGGTGGGGTTACCGATGGTGACGCCCGAGGCGCCGATGTTTTTGAAGATACAATCCTTGACGGTCACGCCCGCCGAGTAGTTGATCACCTGCACGCCGTTCGAGCCAAGACCGTTGAAGGAGCAGTCACGGACGGTGAGATTTCTGACCGTGTCGGCGAGGATGGCGGCGTTTCGGAGTCTGCCCTTGCCGCGAATGTTGTTTGCCTGTCCTGCGGTGATCACGTTTTCACATACATATTTGTTCGTAACACCCATAAAGTTGAGCCGCTCAATGGTGACGTTATCGACACATTCAAGCTCAATGAGGGTTTCGAGGTTGGCGTACTGCACCGCAAAGCCGCGGGGCGGCTTGACATCCTCGGGACGGAGAAGCAGGTGAAGGATGCCGTTTTTATAGTCGTAGGCGAAGGTATCGGGCTCGGTCAGAAAAGCAGGGGAGTTTTGAAAATAGCTTTCCCGTTTGCCGATGTTGAGATGGCGCGCAAGCTTCTCACAGAAGAAGTCCATTTCGCCATCCCAGAGCTTGACGAGGGCGTGCTTGACGCCATCGATCTCACAGGTTGTGTCGAGGTCTACAGAGGCGACGTGGAAGATGGCGTATTCCCATTCAATGCACATAAAAAGCTCGGTCGAGCCGATCTCGCCCTCGGCGAGCGCCTTTGCGATCTCGAGGGGTACGTAAAAGCCCTCTCTTTTTACTTTCCCCTGTCTTTCCTCTTCGGTGAGGGGGATGCGGTTGAGCCAAACGGGAGATTTCGTGTATTTGAGAGGCTTGCCGTTCAGGCTGAGCTCGTGGAAAAGCGGATATTTCCCGTCTTCATTCTTGGGGAACTGATAGGTGTAGTAGTAGGGACGGTCGGGGTGAGGGGTGAAATCCTTGTGCCAGACGTGCTGCCAGGATTGCAAATAGGCGTTTTGGCAGTCCTTGCCGCGAATGGTAATGTCTAATGACGAAAGCTCGGGGTTTTCCTTGCCTGAAAGCACGAGAGGCTCGGTGATAAAGTTATCACCGCCGCCGATCTCAATGATGATCTTGTCGTGACGGCCGGCTTCCTTTGCCGCTCTTGCGGCGGCGAGGATCTTTTCCTTCGCCTCGGCGAGGGTGTTTGCGCTGTCCTGCTCGGAAATCACGCGTTCCAGTTCAATTGCCATAGCTTTTCTCCTTTAAACGATGAGCGTGGAGCCTGCCTTGTCGCGGATGGCTTTTACCTCGGGGTATTTTGCAAAGAGCGCGTCGGCGCCCTCCTCGACGAGGTGATAGTCTAGGGTGATGACATCACGCTCGGGAACGTGGGCGGACTTGTGTCTTTGGGTCGTCGAATAGATGTTGCGGAAGGTATTGTGGTAGGAGAGCGCCCCAGGGTGCGGCTGAGAGAAGATGGGCATG
>SVTN01000040.1 GCA_015063765.1 Oscillospiraceae bacterium
TTGCCGTCGCGCCTCGGGCAGAAGCCAAGGCAAGCGACAGCGATTTTCTTATCCAAGGCGGCGTTTTGCTCGAATACCGCGGTAAAGGCGGCAAGGTCGTGATTCCCGAAGGTGTTACTGCCATCGGTCATGCAGCATTCATCAACAATACGGTGGTAAGCGAGGTCGTGATTCCCGAGAGTGTTTGTGAGATCGCGCAGGCGGCATTTCAATCCTGTACAAAATTAACGCGTGTCTTGATCCCCGGAAGCGTCAAAGCGGTCGGGCATGCCGTTTTTCTCGGTTGCTCAAGTCTATCTACCGTGGATTTTGAGGAAGGAATCTCTGTCATCGGTAACAACATGTTCGCACTCTGCAACGCGCTCAAGGCGATCCACATTCCCGCAAGCGTGAAAGCCATTGAGTCTTTTGCTTTCTACGCCTGCAAAAGCCTTGAAGAAATTACACTCGCACCGGGACTCGAACGCATTGAAAGCGACAGCTTTTGCGAATGCCATTCGCTCAAGACGGTTGCGATCCCCAAAACAGTGCTTGAAGTCGGCGCTCGTGCCTTTGAAAACTGTGAAAATCTCAAAAAGGCATACATCAGCAAAAAAACAAAATACGCCCATGTTTTCGGAAGATCCTTCCCCCGCGACACGTGGGTGATTAAAAATTAATGATATATCGCTTTCGCGATATGATATACAGCTTGCGCCGCATGAGATGTTTTCGCTATGCGAAAATATGATATAATATCCGTTCCGACAAGGAACGGATATTATTGCAAAAAAGCACTTGCTTTCGCAAGTGCTTTTTTGCATGGTGCGGATAGTGGGACTCGAACCCACACTCTTACGAACTGGTTCCTAAGACCAGCGTGTCTGCCATTCCACCACATCCGCGTGAGAACATTTTAGCACATCGGGAGTGCTTTGTCAAGGGAAAAGAGGGATATCCTCTTTTCCCTTGCTTGTTTTTAGATGTTTTTGAGGATCAGTTCACGCAGAACGTTCGGGTCGCAGTTGCCCTTGAGTTCACGCATGCACTGACCGAAGATCGCCATGAGCGCCTTTTCCTTACCGTTCTTATAGTCAGCAACCGATTTGGGGTTGGCGGCGATGATCGTTTTGACGACCTCCTCGATCTTGCCCGTATCGTTCGAAACGATATAGCCGTTTTCCTCGGCATATTTCTTGGGATCGATATCCTCGTCGAACATCACTTCCAAGATCTTCTTTGCGTTTGCATGGCTGACGGTGCCGTCGGAAACCAGCTTGATCAAGACGCCGAGGGCGCGTCCGTTGATCTTGAGCATATCCGCCGTCATCTGTTTGCGGTTGAGAAGGTTCATGCAGTTGGTGATGAGCCAGTTTGCCGCTTCCTTGGCAAGTCCGCACTCGGCATACGCCTCTTCAAAGGCGTCGCAGAAGGCGCGGCTTTCGGTCAAAAATTCGGCATCGTACTCACCAAGTCCAAGCTCGGTGATATATCTCTCGCGCTTCTTTTCGGGAAATTCGGGGAGCGAGCTTTCAATGCTTTCATACCAAGCGTCGTCAATGACAACGGGCATGACGTTGGGGTCGGGGAAATAGCGGTAATCGCCTGCCGTTTCCTTGTTACGCATGGCGAAGCTCATGCCCTTGATATCATCCCAACGGCGGGTTTCCTGCACCAGCTCCTCGGTGCCGTTTTCGATGGCGTCGATGTGGCGTGCCGCCTCATAGGCGATAGCACGCTCAATGGCGGAGATGGAGTTCATGTTCTTCATCTCGGTGCGGACACCGTATTCCTTCTGTCCGACGGGGCGAACCGAGAGGTTGACGTCACAACGCATCGAGCCCTGCTCCATGCGGCACTCGGACACCTTGGCAAAGCGAAGGAGAGAACGCAGTCTTTCAAGATAAGCAACGACCTCTTCTGCAGAAGAGAGATCGGGCTGGCTGACGATCTCGATTAGCGGCACGCTCGTGCGGTTGAAATCGACGAGGGTGGTGTCCGTCCAATCGTCGTGCACCAGCTTACCCGCATCCTCCTCCATATGGATCTGCTTGATGCGGATGTCCTTCTCACCCTTCGATGTCTTGATCTTCACCGTGCCGTTAACAGCGACGGGTGCAAACCACTGGGTGGTCTGATAAGAGCCGGGAAGGTCGGGATAGTAGTAGCTCTTCTTATCGAAGGTGGTGGTTCTGTTGATGTGACAGCCAAGCATCATACCTGCCGTCATACCGAGGTCGACCACGTGGCGGTTGACAACGGGGAGCATACCCGGCATGCCGCAGCATGCGGGGCAGACGTGCTCGTTCTGCTCTCCGCCGAACTTTGCGGAGCAGGAGCAGAAAATTTTAGAGTTGGTGGCAAGCTCAATGTGTACTTCAAGTCCAATGACAATTTCGTATTCTTTCATCACTTTGCCTCCTTCTCGACAATTTCTGCCAGATAATAAAGCTTGTTTTCTTCAAAGGCTTTGCCTACAAGCTGTACGCCGTCAAGGGCGACAGCAGGAAGTCCCGTGATGGATGCGGGGGCAGTATAGAGCTGCTCGTCATAAGCGAGCGTGTACTTTGCCACGCATTTCGGGCAAAACACGGTGCGCGATGCAACGGGCATAAGCACAGCGTCAAAGCTCTCAAAAATCTCTGCGAAGCGCTCTGCAATCACGCGGCGCATGCGGAGTGCCTTGTCGTAGACCTTCATATAGTTCTCAGTCGACAGCGTTTCGGAGCCGTAGAGAATGACCGTCTTCAAGAGCTTACCGAATGCCTCGGTGCGGCTGTTCGTATACAGCTCGTCGATGGTCTTATAGTTCTTTGTGCGGTAGCCGTACTTGACACCGTCATAGCGAGAAACGTTGTTACAAAGCTCGGCAGACATGAGGATACCCCATGCGGTGCCTGCCTTTTGAAGCAGGGTGTCGTCGATCTCTTCTACGGTGATACCGTTCTTTTCAAGAGCGGCGCGCACCGATGCGACCTTTGCCCGCATTTCTGCGTCAGCACTTTCGGTGATGCTCTTGGCGATGGCAACACGGGATGCCTTGACGGGTGCCTGTGCAACGAGGGCACACTTCTCTTCCGCGAGGCTGGTGCCGTCCTTTTCGTCGTGTCCTGCAATGGCGGCAAGAGCTTCTCTTGCATCAGCCACGGTCTTTGCCGTAACAGTGACCGTTTCGCCCGAGCAGGCGATGGAAACGGTACCAAAGCGGGAAACGGTGCCATAGGTGGGCTTTACGCAAACGCATCCACCGAGCGCGGCGGCGCGGCGGGGCGTACCGCCTGCATCAAGTCCGATCGCGACGGTGGCGTCGCCCTTTGCAACGAGGGCGGCAGATGCGCCGACGAGCTTGCCGTTTTCATCGGTGGAAGCACCGAAGGCAGAGCTTTCGCCGAGCACGTCAACACACATTTCACCGACGTTTGCCTTGCCGACCGTCGTATAGCCTGCCGCATTTAAGCGGGTCACGACCTCGGCATCAAAAAGGCTCATGTAGCCCTCAAGCATCTTCGAGCCTGCGGTGGTGGGGAGATCCTTGGTGAGGATCATATCGTCAAAAACGACGCTCTTCCCTGCAGTGGAAGCCTGTTCTGTGAGTAAATATTTCATTTTTCTCTCCTTCCTTTCGAAGGTTATTCGACAAGGCGGGGAACCTGCCAATAGCCGTCCGTCGTCTCGGGCGCGCCCTTTTGCAGATCCTCACGCTCAAACTTTTTGATCACGACATCCTCACGTACCACGGTATAGATGGGCATCACGTGCACCATGCGCTCGACGTTTTCGGTGTCGACGGCGTCAAGCGATGCAAGCTCACTTTCTTTCGCGGCATAAAAAGCGAGAAAGTCGTTTTTTTCTTCTTCTGTCAGCGCCAGCTGATTGAGTTTTTCAAGGCGGCGCAGTACTTCTCTATCCATATTTTTTGCCTTTCTTAATCTCTAACCTTAATATGAACCTCACGGAGCTGCTGCTCGGTAACACCGCCGGGCGCACCCATCATAAGGTCCTGTGCGTTGCCGTTGAGCGGGAACGCGATAACGTCGCGGATGGTTTCTTCCTCGGCAATCAGCATGATCATGCGGTCAACACCGGGCGCCATACCTGCGTGAGGGGGCGCACCGTAGGAGAAGGCGGTGTAAAGCGCACCGAACTTCGCCTTGACGTCCTCGATGCCGTAGCCTGCAATGGCAAACGCCTTTTCCATGATCTCGGGGTTATGGTTACGGACTGCACCCGAGGAAAGCTCAACGCCGTTGCAGACGATGTCGTACTGATAAGCAAAGATCTCAAGGGGATCCTTGTTAAGAAGCGCATCCATACCGCCCTGGGGCATCGAGAAGGGGTTGTGGGTGAAGTCGATCTTCTTGGCTTCCTCATTGTACTCGTACATGGGGAAATCAACGATAAAGCAGAATTCATAAGAATCCTTGCGGATGATATCGAGCTCTTTGCCGAGCCAGGTGCGGATCTCGCCAGCCAGACGGTTGACGGCAGCAGGAGCGTCACAGATGAAGAAGACGGTCTCGCCATCCTTGATACCGGTGATGTTCTGGAGCTCGATCTTCTGCTCGGGGGAAAGGAACTTAGCGATAGGACCCTTATACTCCTCGCCTGCCAAGGTGAGGTAGCCGAGGCCCTTCATGCCGATGCTCGTTGCGAACTTCAAGGAGTCCTCAAAGAACTTCTTGGACTTACCTGCGCAGTTTGCGACGATACCGCGGACGGGCTTGCCCTTAAAGATGGGGAAATCAACGCCTGCAAAGAAGGCGGTGAGGTCACAGATCTCAAGGGGGTTGCGGAGGTCGGGCTTATCCGTACCGTACTTGATCATAGATTCAAGGTAGGGGATACGGCGGAAGGGGGGCTTGGAGACCTCCCACTTAGAGAACTCCTTAAAGGTGTTATAGACCACCGTTTCGGCAACGGCAAAGACGTCCTCTTGGGTTGCGAACGCCATCTCGAAGTCGAGCTGATAGAACTCTCCGGGGGAGCGGTCCTGACGGGCGTCCTCATCACGGAAGCAGGGCGCGATCTGGAAGTAACGGTCGAAGCCCGATGCCATGAGCAACTGCTTGAACTGCTGGGGTGCCTGAGGAAGGGCGTAGAACTTGCCCTTATGCTTACGGCTGGGAACGAGGTAGTCACGCGCGCCCTCGGGAGAGGATGCGGTGAGAATGGGGGTCTGCACCTCAAGGAAGCCCAAGGTTTCCATCTGACGGCGGAGGTAGCTCAGGATCTTTGCGCGCAGAACGATGTTATTATGGATGGCGGGATTTCGCAGGTCGAGGTAACGGTACTTTAAGCGCACCTCCTCGCGCGTATCGGTGGAAGCGGCGATCTCAAAGGGCAGACCGAGCTTGCAGGGACCTAGGATCTCAAGGCTGTCCGCCTTGACCTCGACAAGACCGGTTGCGAGCTTCGGGTTGACGGTGTCCTCGTCGCGCTTTGCGACGATACCCTTGATGGAAACGACCGTTTCCTTGGTAACGCCCGAGAGAAGCGCATCGGACGAGAGGACGATCTGGGTCACGCCGTAGTGATCGCGCAGGTCGACGAAGATAACGCCGCCGTGGTCGCGCACGGTATCCACCCATCCGCAAAGGGTGACGGCTTCGCCGATGTGGGCGACGCCGAGCTCGTTACAGGTATGTGTTCTTAACATGATACTTCCTCCAAATTTATGACGATATATTTTAAGCAAAATCCAAGGGGGCTATGCAAAACAAAAAAGATGCCTCGCCCACCGTATGGGACGAAAGACATCTTCCGCGATACCACCCAAATTGACGGCATACAGCCGCCCTCTTCATTTCACCGTAACGGGGTGCGCCGTGCGGTTCTACTTCCCCATAGGGCTTCTTCCGCAAGCTCGGGAGTGTTTTTCCTATGCGTCCTTCACCGTCTTTTCACCAACCGACGGCTCTCTATCAAGGGGGTGACGCAGTACTCGTTCCGTCATCGCCTTTTATTACAGTACGTAGTTTAACACTTTTTTTCCCGTTTGTCAAGAGGGAGAGAAAAGTTTTTTAAGACAAAAGTGAAAACTAAGCTTGCCATGCGGCAAGCTTAGCTTCATCGAACAAATTTTCTCACTCCACGCGCATAAGATACTGGCAGTATGCATAGACGTTTTGGATCTTCTTCGCCTCGACACCGTCATCCGCGTGAATGATGGGGTGACTCTCGGAGGGGGTGCGGTAAAGCTTGAAAACGATGGCGTGCTGTCCCGGGCGCATGTTGCGGATGTACTTGTACTCAAATTTTCTGCCGTCGATACCAAGCTCGACAAACATGACCGATTCAATATCGGGGTTTGAGAAGCATTTGAGATATTCGTCGTCCGCATACGAGGCAAGAATCTCCTTGGCTTCAGCAAACGTAATATTGTAGCACTTGTACTGTCCTTCGTTTAAAACGGATACCATACTGCTGTTGTCTAAAAGTAGTAAGGGTTGGTTGTGGGCTTCGGTCATAATCTTTTCTCCTTTTCGGTTTTTGGTTTATTTGAAATGATTATACACCACTTCTTGCAAAATGTCAATACTTTTTTCGATAAAATTTGTATAAAATGAATTTTCAGCCCTCGAAACTTGCATTTCGAGGGCTGAGGGGTACCAATATTCAAAATATGCGCAAATACATCAAAGTGCTCTGATAGAGTCAACAGGCTTCTTTCTTGCGGCGTTGTAGACGGGCAAGAAGGTAGCGGCGACTGCGGTCAGGAGAGCGACACCGATCAGCACCGCGAAGGAGAGGAAGCCGAAGACGAACAGAGATGCACCGATCATAGAGGCGACCTCATTGTTCAGAATATGGCAAAGAATGATGCTGCCTGCAATCGAAAGCACGACACAGATGGAAGCGATGATGAAGGACTCGGAGAAGAAGATCTTGAAGACGTCCGTGCTTCTTGCACCGACAGCGCGAAGGATACCGATCTCTCTCTTCTTGTGAGAGATGGATACCGAGATGAAGTTGGAGAACAGAAGCGCTGCAAAGACTGCTAACACAAGACCCACCCAAAGGAAGACCTTGGAAAGCTCGCTGATAAATTCATCTACGTTCTGGAAGCCGTCCGTAATCGAGCTTCTCGGCATAATGCGCGTCCAATTTGTCTCATCGAAGGTTTCTCTTGCCTCATACATGGCAACGATGGCATCCGTTTTGGCTGCGCTACCGTCGAAGGGCAGGAAGACCGTGGTGAAAACAGAGCCGGACTTTTCAACGTAATTCGTTTCGTTCTCATGGTAGTAGGACATATTCTTGCGATGCTCGGCAAGAAGTGCTTTTTCTTCATCCTGGGTGAGAAGGAATGCCGTTTCAAAGCCGTTCGAGGTATTCTTAGGCATGTAAACACCAACGACCCGCTTAGAGAGGGTTTCGCCGAAGCCACCGTTCAAGTCGTAGGAGTACAGGCGGAAGGAAACGTTCAGGAGATTTTCGTCACTGCCGATCTCTTCCATCACGGCGGCGTGATAGTCCGCTCTCTCTTGATCGGTCAAGGGAACGAAATCGGATGCTTCCTTTTCGTCATCGTACACCCAAGTGCCGCCGCTCGAAAGCTTTTCGGCATACTGTCTGAGCGTATCATAACGATCGTACGCCTGACGGTATTCCTCGTATGCCTTCTTCTGTTGCATGTAATTCTCATAAAAGGACAGTAGCGTAGGGTCTGTCGGGCGATTGGCTGCAGTACCGTTTTCAAAGTCGGCATTCCAAGCGTTGATATCGTCCCAAGAGTTCTTTTCGGATTGACCGATCGAATTGTAATAGTTCGTGATATCATCCGCAAAACGCCATTCCTCAAACGGTACCGACTCTAAATTATCCATTTTATTGCTGAAGACATTATAAAGGCGTCCGTAGAACACACCGGAAGGAACAACCGCTTCATTCGCGCCGGGCGCCGTTTTGCCCGCATCGAAGAAGTAGGTGTTCACATAAGAGGTCAGCGCGTCATAGGAGCAGTATTTAGCGTTCGACCAGCTTGCATCCGTGTCATAGATAAAGCCGCCGTCCTCCGGGGAATACACGCTGGCATAAATCAAATCCTTATCGCCGAAGATGGCGTAGGTGTCCATGTTGCCATAACGTCCCGAATAGGCTTCAACGCCCTCCTTGGAAAGGAAGATCAGCTGATGCAGACCGTCGGCAAGGTAGCTCGTGAACTCATATTCCAAGCGATTGTTGTCGGCGGTGCCTTCCTTCAGCACGTCATACTTTGCGTCGATCACGCCGCTGTCAAAGACACCTGTTACGGTATAGTGCACACCGCCAATGGAGAGCTTTTTCCCGATCAGCTCGGCACGGCTATTGACATTTAAGAGATCGCCCTCCGCATCGTATGCGGTAGAATTGACCAAAACATCAGCAAGGTAGCCGGAAAGCCAGATCTCTTCCCTGGTCTTTGGTAGGGTGCTGCCCGCGACGGCAGTATCTACCAAGGGATGCCCTTCCTCTATAGCAGCCATATACACGAGATTGGTTTGATAATACTGCGAGGGCGTCTGTGCACTGATCTGCTGATATGCGGAAATGGCACCGAATGCCCCGTCGCCGTACTGCGCCTTAAAGGCTTCCACATCATCGGGGTGGAAGCGACCGACGGAGTGGCTCTCATATTCGTGATCCAGCTCTCCGTTGCTGTAGGAGCGTTCGACCGTCTTATACTGCTTTTCCACGCGGATCATGTTTATGGGGGAATCCATCAGCGTTTGGCGCAGGGTGGACGTGCTGTCGTAGAAGGTCATGGTAGACAAAACACCAAAGAGCACGAAGGCAACGGTACAAAGCAGGATGGTAAAGGTCAAGCGGAAGGGCTTGGTCTTGAGTCCCGCACCGCCGATGCGTACCGCGTGACGGAGGGGCAAGCGCGAGCGAATGAAATTAGCGTCGTCCTTGCCGTACTGCTTTTTGGGCTGCTTGGATTCATCCGTTTCGGCAAAGACCTCTTTCTCACCCGTATCGCGGATACGGCTGACCTTCTTGAAGTCGCCGACGCTCTTTTCGCCGTTTGCAATGACGACGTCACCGTCCGTTTCCTTCAAGAACTTTTTGATCTCTTCAAAATCGTTTTCGGTCAGATCGCTTCCCTTCTTGATGCAAAGCACGTCACCGAGGGAGCTGACGTTTTTCGAAACGGCATCGCCCGCAACGGTGGTTTTGCTGACGTCGGAGAGGATCTTACCGTCCTTTAACTCAATGATACGGTCGCCGTACTGCTCGGCAAACTCGCGGTCGTGCGATACGACAATGACAAGCTTATCTTGGGAGAGCTTTTTGAGGGTATCAAAGACCTGCTTACCCGTATTTGAGTCAAGCGCGCCCGTCGGCTCGTCTGCCATGATGATCTCGGGGGATTTGATAAGCGCACGGGCAATCGCGATTCTCTGCTTCTGACCGCCCGACAGGGTGTTCGGCTTTCTCTTGGCGTAGCCCGAGAGGTCGACCTGCTCTAAGAGCGCTGCGACAGCCTCCTTATCCTTGGGCTTGCCCTGCAATTCAAGCGCGAGCGCGATATTATCTTCAACGGAAAATTCGTTCAGTATGTTGTATTCTTGGAAGATAAATCCAACGAAGGTATTACGGTAGCTGTCAAAATCGCTTTGAGAAAAGTCCTTGCTGCTCTTTCCCTTAACGATGATCTCACCGCCCGAGGGAGCGTCCAGACCGCCCGCAACGTTAAGAAGGGTGGATTTACCGCTTCCGCTTCGTCCGAGCAGGAACACCATGCCCTTTTCGGGAAATTCAAGCGTTACGCCGTCAAGCGCACGGACCTCGGTCTGTGTGCCGGCGTTATAAATTTTTTGTAGGTTAACAACCTTTAACATAAGAAGCTCCTTTCCTTGGGTTTCTTGTGCATAGTATACCATAAATCGAAAGAAAAAGCAATATTTATTGGATAATTTTGCAAATAAATATTTTTCTTATTTGTGAACTTTTATAAGATTTTTTTCTTTTTTTCATCCTTGCTTGCAAAGCAGGGGCAAAAGGTGTATAATGTGAGTGAATTTTTGCCATGCAAGGAGAAAAGCAAATGGAGAAGCAAGCCGTTCGCGATCGCGTGATCGCGCTTTTCAAAGAAATATGTAAGATCCCCCGTCCTTCGCGCCAAGAGGGCAAAATTGCAGATTTTGTCTGTAGCTTTGCCGAAGCGCACGGGTGCGACACCTACCGCGACGAAAAGAACAATGTGCTCGTCAAGGTAGGGGCGACGGAGGGGTGCGAGGGTCTGCCGCCCATTCTTTTGCAAAGCCACCTTGATATGGTCTGCGAAAAAAATGCCGACTCGGCGCACGATTTTGAAAAAGATCCCATCGAGTACACCGAAAGGGACGGGCGATTGATCGCGGACAGCACGACGCTGGGGGCTGACGACGGCGCAGGCGTTGCCATCATGCTGTTTGTGATCGAGGGCGGCGTGCCTGCACACGGTCCCATCGAGTGTCTTTTCACCGCAGCGGAGGAGGTCGGACTTGAAGGGGCAAAGGCGTTTGACTACCGCCGTATTTCCGCAAGACGAATGATCAATCTTGACGCAGGAAGCGAAGGAAAGATCACCGTCGGATGTGCGGGCGGCGTGCGCTCGGACATTTTGTTTGCCACCCGTCTTACCGAAAGATCTGGCAAGGCATTGCGCCTTTCGGTGCGCGGACTTGCGGGCGGTCATTCGGGCTCTTGCATTGCGCTTGGGCTTGCGAACGCCATTCAAATTCTGACGGATGTCTTATGCGAGATCTATACCGCAACGCCGCTTTCCCTCATCTCGATTGGCGGCGGTGACAAGGACAACGCCATTCCGCGCGAGGCAGAGGCGGTGATCGCGGTGGAGGACGCCGATGTGGCAAGAGAGATCGTGGCGCGCTTTGCGGAGAACGTAAAGAAGACGCTCACCCCTGCCGACGCCGCTTTTTCCTTAGATATCACCGAGGAGTGCGGCGAAATTACCGCCATGATGGATGCGGGTACGACGCGCGTCCTGCTTTCCTTCCTTGCGTCGGTCAAGAGCGGTGTGATGTCCATGTGCGCTTCTCTTCCCGAGCTTGTGGAATATTCCAAAAACCTTGCCGCCGTGAAGACCGACGGGCGCGGTGTGCGCGTGACCGTCAGCTCGCGTTCGGCGCTTGCCTGGCAGATTGAAAAATCCATGCGCGAGATCGATATCCTCGCTTCCCTTTGCCACGGCATGACCTACCATTCGGGGCGTTATCCCGGTTGGGAGTACGCGGGAGAAAGCAAGATCGCCGACGACTATGCCGCCGTCTTCGAGCGTCTTTACGGAACTTTGCCCGAGCGCGAAGTCACTCACGCGGGGCTTGAATGCGGCATCATCAAGGGCGCGATCCCCGATATGGATGCCATTTCCGCAGGACCGAACATGTATGGCATTCACGCTGTCGGCGAGTCGCTGGATCTTGATTCCTTCGGTCGCTTCGCCTTTGCGATTGCCACTCTGCTCACAGAAAAATAAAAAGCAACGGATACTCAGCCTGCGTTCTGCCGAAGAGTATCCGTTGTTTTTAATTAGAAATCACCTCGACACCAAGGAGCTTAAACTCATCGGTGTACTCTGCGGGAAGCTCACCTGCGGTGACGATCATATCCGCAACAGAAACATCGCTGATCTTGGTAAAGGCGGAGTGCCCAAACTTAGAGCGGTCGGCGGCGATGATACAGGTATCCGCCTGCTTCAGCATCGTGACGTCGACGGTGCATTCCTTGTTGTAATAGGTGGTAAAGCCGTGAGCGATATCAATACCGTCCACCGAGAGGATCAGCTTATCGGCGTGATAGCGCTCAAGCTGCTTTACGGCGTCGTGTCCGTAGGTGAACTGATATTTCGTATTGACAGAGCCGCCGACAAGAATAACGTTATAGTTGGGGTTTCCCGATGCTTCAAGCGCGATCGCCACGGAATTCGTGACGATATTGAGATTGTAGTCCGCGGGAAATTTACGGAACACAAGAAGGGTCGTCGTGCCCGCATTGAGCATCACCGTATCGTTTGGGCGAATGAGGGATGCAATCTTCTCGGCGATCGCAACCTTTTCCTTTTGATTGGTTTCAAGGCGCTGATTGAGGTTCATGCTGTAATAAGGCTTATACGAGCTGACAGCACCGCCGTGCACACGGGTGAGAAGCCCCTTTTTCTCCATATCCTCAAGGTCGGTGCGCACCGTGACCTCCGATACGTCAAAGAGCTTTGAAAGCTCGGTGACCTTGACCGAGTCGTTCGCCTTCAAAAGCTCGGAGATGCGCCTTCTTCTCTGTTCTGCCGTCATATTCTTCCCTCTCGCAGTTTTTTCTTCTCCGATTATAGCAGATATGGGAAAAAAAGTCAATACGTTACTTTCGTTTTCGTTTTGAATTTCAAAAAAAAGAAAGAAAAGTGCAAAAACATGCTTGACATTCGCGCGCGGATATTGTATAATTTTATTGCTATAAAAATAATTAGAAAAAGAGGTTGTTTTTATGTTAAAGAATTTTGATATCAAGCCTCCCTTTTTTGAGGTGGGTCCCAAGGCGATCATTTGGGGCGAAGCAATGCTTGCACTTGCCAAGGTCATCGACAAGACGGCAATGAAGTACGACGTTGACGTTATCGTGACCCCCCAATACACCGACATCAAGCTGCTTGCCGACAACACCGAGCGTATTCTGGTCTTTGCACAGCATATGGATGCGCTTGTTCCCGGCAGAGGTCTTGGAAGCGTGCTTCCCGAGGCGGTCAAGGCGGCAGGTGCTAAGGGTGTCATGCTCAACCATGCCGAAAAGCCTCTTGATATGGAAACGCTTGAGAAGACCATCCGCCGCGCGGATGAGGTCGGTCTTGCTACCATCGTTTGTGCCGACACGGTAGAGGACGTTAAGCGCATCGCGCACATGGCGCCCAATCTGATCGTGGCTGAGCCCACCGAGCTGATCGGCACGGGTACGACGAGCGATTCGAACTACGTCATTGAAACCATCAAGACGGTAAACGACATCAACCCCGATATCATGGTTCTCCAGGGTGCGGGCATCTCGAACGGAGAGGACGTATACAACACCATCAAGCTCGGCGCGCAGGCGACCGGCTCCACGAGCGGTATTTTAAAGGCTGCCGATCCTTACGCCATGGTAGAAGAGATGCTTTATAATCTCCGCCGCGCTTGGGATGAGCTGCATCCTTAAAGGAGGTCGTACATATGAAACCGGAAAGTCTTAAGGCGGCAAGAGCCGCTTACGAGATCGAAGCAGAGTGCTTGCGCACCATGATCGATTATTTTGACGACGAGGCTTTTTCGAAGGCGGTCGAGCTTCTCAAGGAAGCCCCTCGCATCGGTGCATCGGGTTGCGGTCATTCGGGCATCATCTGCCAGCATTTCGCGCATCTCATGTGTTGCATTGAGCAGCCTGCGAAGTTTGTTTCCCCTGCCGAAGCGGTACACGGCGGCATGGGCTTCTTACAGGCGGGTGACGTGATGCTTTTCGCGTCGCGCGGCGGTAAGACGGGCGAGCTTCTCCCCATTCT
>SVTN01000041.1 GCA_015063765.1 Oscillospiraceae bacterium
CGGCCGTTTTCTTAGTTACATACTGAAAATCATGCATATTTTTTCTCCTTATTGTGCTTTGCCTCCAACCTGCCAAATAACGTTGCCGTTAAATCGTTATAGAATACACTATGTTCTTTGATTTGTCAATAACTTTTCGAAAATTTTTAGTAGATTTTTATAATTATCTGTTCTATCAAGCTCCATTCAGTCTGATACTGCCATTTATTTTCTCTAAAATCAGAGCTTGAATTTAACTCTCTTGCAAAACTATCCCGTATTTCTTCAGGCAAATGATTGTAGAGGTTAATAATATTCGCACGCAGCGAATGTTCTTCGTATCCTGTATTCTTACACGGTCTAAATTTTCTATGGAGCAAAAATCTATTATGCGCCACTTCATTCCGCAACTCAATTATTGCATCTAGGTTTTTGTCATCTACAGAAGCAATAGAATAAAGATCTTCTTTTTCTTCGACAGGCAACTTTTTGGACTGAAGAATAAGCTGTCCAAATGATATTTCTGACAGAGATTCATACAGAGATTTTTTCTTTAGTTTTTTTCGAATCATATCTGTAAGACTCAAAGAATTCGTTTTATCAGAATATCTGTTTGAAATATATGCTCGGATTCTTTCTTCCAAGTATCCGATGTATTTGTAGAGTATTCTCCGGATTCTTTTATCGTATCTTAATGCTGTGGCAACTTCTCGGTATGAAACTTTACCGGCTTTATAGCTCTGCAAAAACTCTGCCACTATAAGATGCTCTTCGACACCCCTGACATCCATATAATGGCGTGCGCTTTCTATATCTTCCGCAGCACAATCAACTATATCTAAAAATGCCTTATATTCCATATTGCATGCCTCGTTGATAACAGTAATCTTAGTAATATTTTACCACAAATATATGAATGTTTCAATACAATTCGCGAGAGTGATTAAATTTAAAATACCGCTTGACAAACATGAGTTTCTAAGTTACAATACCACAACTGCAGAAGAAGAAATATCACTACATCCTTTGACTGGCCACATGGTTATCATCTCCTTCTTTGAACCTGACCACATATCGGTATGATTTTGGGCAGTTTGGCATAGATAAACGGTGACCACATATCAATCATTCGGTACTCGGATTTGACCACATCTTTGACCATAAACAGAACCGGAGTACACGGAGATAAGATGTCAGGAGAGTATGAAAAAGCCGTTTTTGCGTAGCAGAAAGGGCTAGAAAAAGCAAAAACGGCTAGAAAAAGATATATTAATCAGTTTGGGGTGGTATGGACCACAAGTTCAAGTTTTGGAGCGGGGGTGGGGGAAAACGACAAAAGGCAATCATTTTCCTACTTTTTTGTCTATTTTCAAAATAGGACTTGATTTTTTATATGAAAAGGTGTAAAATATACTGTGGTAAAAAAAACAAGGAGAATAGAAAATGGCACTTGTAACAACAAAAGAAATGTTCAAGAAGGCTTACGAGGGCGGCTACGCCATCGGTGCTTTCAACATCAACAACATGGAGATCATTCAGGCGATCACCGAGGCAGCTGCTGAGGAGCAGTCCCCCGTCATCCTGCAGGTTTCCGCAGGCGCGAGAAAGTATGCGAAGCATGCTTATCTTATGGCGCTGGCTAAGGCTGCGGTAGAGGACAGCGGTGTTGATCTCGCGCTGCATCTCGACCATGGCGCAGATTTTGAGATATGCAAGTCTTGCATTGACGGCGGCTTTACCTCCGTTATGATCGACGGCTCTCACCACTCCTTTGAGGACAACATTGCCCTCACCAAGAAGGTCGTTGAGTATGCACACGCACACGGCGTTGTCGTTGAGGGTGAGCTCGGTGTCCTTGCAGGTGTTGAGGATGACGTTGTCGCAGAGCATTCCTCTTACACAAAGCCCGAGGAGGTTGAGGAGTTCGTATCCCGCACGGGCGTTGACTCTCTCGCAATCTCCATCGGTACCTCCCACGGCGCATACAAGTTCACCGCAAAGCAGTGCACGAGAAACGAGCACGGCGTTCTTGTTCCTCCGCCCCTCCGCTTCGACATTCTGGAAGAGGTTGGCAAGCGCCTTCCCGGCTTCCCGATCGTTCTGCACGGTGCTTCCAGCGTAGCACACGAGTGCGTTTCCGAAATCAACGCACTTGGCGGCAAGCTTCCCGACGCAGTCGGCATTCCCGAGGAACAGCTCCGCAAGGCAGCACAGATGGCTGTCTGCAAGATCAACATTGACTCTGACATCCGTCTTGCCATGACCGCAGGCATCCGCCGCGTATTCGCAGAGAAGCCCGAAGCTTTCGACCCCAGAGAATACCTCAAGGTTGCAAGAGCTGAGGTTAAGAAGATGGTCAGCCACAAGATCGTGAACGTTCTCGGTTCTAAGGGCACCCTTTAATTCATGCTTTAAAACCAAAGAGCAGCTTGGGATATCCCAAGCTGCTCTTTTTTGCGCCCTTTGCGGTTATATATTTTTGAGTGCTTTCTTGAACCGAAAAGCAAATAAGATTGCTGTGAAGGTGACCGCGAGGATGTCCGCCACAGGCTCTGCCGTATAGACGCCTAGGGTTGGATCGGTCGAAAAAAGCGGCATAATGTAAATAAAAGGTAGCAAAAGAACGAACTTTCGCACGACTGCCACAAGGACAGAGGATAGGGCGTTGCCGAGCGAAACGAAGGTCATTTGGCAGGCGATCTGTATACCAAAGAAGACCATGCCGCTGAAGTAGATCCGCAGAGCGCGCGAGGCAAAGGCGATGAGCGCCGTGTCGGGGGTGAAGATAGAAACGAAGGCACGCGGAAACAGCATGACTGCCGCCCAGATCGTGACCGAGTAGGTAAGGCAAACGGTTAAGAGAATTCTATACGTCCGTTTGACGCGGTCTGCATTTTTTGCGCCGTAGTTATAGCTCAAAATGGGCTGTGCGCCCTGCGCGATTCCCTGCGGCGGAAGCATGGCAAACTGCATGACGCTCGTTAAAATGGTCATGGCGCCCACGGCAATATCCCCGCCGTGCTTTAGGAGCGAGGAATTGAAGCAGACCGAGATCACACTTTCACTTGCCTGCATGATAAAGGTTGCCAAGCCAAGCGCGATGCAAGGCAAGACGATTTTCGGTGTGGGAACAAAATTCATAGGGCGCAGGCGCAGGATACTCTTTTTCCCGAGCAGGAAGGCGAGGACCCACGCGCAAGAGAGGGCTTGCGAGAGAATGGTGGCGAGTGCTGCCCCCTTGACGCCCATGCCAAAGGCATAGATGAAGATGGGGTCGAGAATGATGTTTGTCACAGCACCCACGATGACCGAGATCATGGAGATCTTGGTAAAGCCCTGCGCGGTAATAAAGGCATTCATGCCCAGCGTAAGCTGCACGAAGACCGTACCGATGGCATAGATACGCATATAATTCACGGCGTACTCTACCGTGTTTTCGCTTGCGCCGAAGGCTAACAAAAAGTCTTTGCTCCATATCAGCAAAACGGCAGTCAAAACCGCGGAAATGATGATTTGGAGTCCAAAGCAGGCACCGAGCGTTTTTTCCGCGCTCTCGATGTCCTTTTTGCCCATGAAGATCGAGGCGCGCGGTGCGCCGCCCGAGCCAACAAGGGCGGCAAATGCCGACACGAGCATGATGAGGGGCATACAGACACCGACGCCCGTCAGGGCAAGGTCGCCGACCTCGGGCATATGTCCGATATAGATACGGTCGACGATGTTATATAGCATATTAATGAGCTGCGCGATCACCGTGGGAAGAGCAAGCCGAAGCAAAAGTCTCCCGACGGGTGCAGTTCCGAGCATTTCTTTTTTATCTTGCATCGTTTTTCACTTTTATTTTGGATTTTATTTTTAGGGGAATTTACGACTCCTGCACCGCCTTGCCCGAAATATGCTCGGGGGTCAGAACCAAAAGGCGGGTTCGGTGGGCGTGGTTTTTGATCTCGTTTTGGATATATGCCGCATCACTTGTAAATTTATAGCTGAGCTTTGACGTGATATCGGCGATCCTGTCACGGTCGTCCAAGATCTCGATGCTTCCAAAAACGATCACGCTTTTGATATTAAGCGCCCACTCTCCCTCGTTTTGATAGCCGCCATCGTAGACACAGAAGGACACCTTGCCGTCCTTTTTTAAGGCATCCTCCCGATGTCCGCCAATACCGCAGTGGAAATAGATTTTTCCGTCTGCATCGTTATAAAAATGGTTCATTGGCATGGCATAAGGGTAGCCGCCGTCACCGTTGACGGAAAGGACGCCACGCTTTTCTTCTTGGAGGATCTTGAGGCATTCTTCTCTGGATAATTGCTTGTTCTTTCGGATCATTTCTCTGAACATGGCTTTTTCCTACTTTGAGCGCGTTTCTGCCGCAAGCAGCTTTAAGGACGAAGTCCCATGCCACCCTCCAAGGTGAGGGTTTCGCCGTTGAGGTAATTGAAGTCGGGGTGCGCAAGCTGAACGCAGACGCGTCCGATCTCCAGCTCCGCGTCACCGAAGTGACCTGCAGGGGGCATCTTAACATTGGCTTTGAATGCCTCGGGATAGGCTTTTTCAAAGTTCTCAAGCTGTGCCGTCCAGGCGAGGGGGCAGATGACGTTGGTATTGATGCCGTCCTTCGCCCATTCGGTTGCCGCTACGCGGGAAAGTCCGCGGATGCCTTCCTTTGCCGCCGCGTAGGAGCACTGACCGTAGTTGCCGAAAAGGCCTGCACCCGACGCAAAGTTGATGACGGTGCCACGGGTTTCCTTCAAATAGGGATAGCACGCTTTCATATAGTAGAAGGTGGCATACAGTCCCGAATACATGGCAAGGTCAAACTGCTCGGTGGTATGGTTTTCGATCGTCACACCCGAAGCGGAGGCTTGCGCGTTGTTGATGAGAACGTCAATTCTGCCAAACGCCTCGACGGCACGGGCCACGACCATGTTTGCAGTCGCCTCATTGTCGTTTCCTGCGCTGATATCCGCCGCGATGGCAAGCACCTTGATGCCGTAGAGCTGTTCGAGCTCCTCCTTTGCCTTTTCTAATTTTGCAACGTTTCTACCCGTGATGACAAGGTTTGCGCCCTCCTTGGCATAAGCGGTTGCGATGCCGTAGCCGATAGAGCCGCATCTTCCGTCCGAAAGGGTGGCAAATCCCGCCCCCGTGATGATTGCTGTTTTACCCGTTAAGTGTCCCATTGTGGTTATTCCTTTCCTTGACACGGCGTTTGCCGTTGTTTTTTCCGCATTTATTATACTAAATTTGCATGAAAATGTCAACATTCCCCTGAGCATATATTGCAAAACGCCGCCATAAACTATAGTATCTGACACGGCGGAGGAATTATGAAACGGTCGATAGGAATCTGGCAGCTTTTCGGCTTTGCCGTAACGTCGCTGCTTGGCACGGTTTTGCACTTTTTATATGAATGGCTTGGGAAGGCGCGGTGGGTCGCCCCCTTTTCAGGAGTCAATGAATCCACCTGGGAGCATATGAAGCTGCTCTTTTGGCCGATGCTTCTTTTTGCCGTTATACAAAGCTTTTTCTTTCGCGACCGCACGGATTTTTGGTGCGTAAATCTTCGCGGCGTTCTTTTGGGGCTTGCTTTGATACCCGTGTTGTTTTACACCTACAACGGCGTGATCGGCAAGTCCCCCGACTTTATCAATATCGCCATTTTCTTTGTTTCCGCCGCGGCGGCATATCTCTATGAGGCACGCCTTTTTTGCAAGGACCGTATTTGCCGTTGCTCGCCAAAAGCGGCAATCGCGGTGCTGGCTTTGGTCGCGCTTTGCTTTGTTTTATTCACCTTCAAAGCGCCAAGGATCGGCATTTTTCTAGATCCCTTGACGGGAAGCTATGGCATATAAAAACGGCAGAGAAATTTTCTCTGCCGTTTTTACTTATCTGTCCTCGCGGAAATAAGAAAGTCCAAGAGATGCGGGAGGTTGATGCTCACGCTTTTTTCGAATGCTGGTCAACACAAGCACCACGATGGTAACAACATAGGGGAGCATCTTGATGATCTCCTTTTGGGTGGGCGTGATATTGACGATCGCATACATAATGAAGCAAGCGCCGAACAAAAGTGCACCCAAGACCGCAAGATTGGGTTTCCAAAGAACGAAGATCACGAGGGCAATCGCCAACCAACCGAAGGCTTCGATGGTACCGGCGTTTTCCCAGCTACCCTTGATGTAGTCCATGATGTAGTAGAAGCCGCCAAGACCTGCAATAGCACTGCCGACAAGAATTGCCACGTACTTGTACAAAACGACGTTGATTCCTGCCGCATCGGCAGTTGCGGGGCTCTCCCCCACTGCGCGCAGGTGGAGTCCTACACGCGTTTTATTCAACACAAAGGCGCAGGCGATGGCAACCACGATTGCAATATACACAAAAACGCCATGTCCAAACACGACCCGACCGAAGCCGCCAAGACGGTCTGCAAAGGGAAGCGAGGCGGAAACGATCTTTCCTGCCGCCTCAAAATGCGTACGGTCGATGAAGGAGTGCATCAAGAAGTTCGTCGCACCACTGCCGAAGATGGTGATTGCAAGACCCGTAATGTTCTGATTACAGCGAAGCGTTACGGTCAAAAGCGCATATATACCGCCAAGCAATGCCGCAAATATCACGGAAAAGAGCAAGGAGATGAGGACAAGAAGAATCCAAGAAGCATTCTCCGGTGAAGAAAGCGAGCCCATATAAAGGGATACGCCGAGACAGCCTCCCGCAGTTCCCATACACATAATGCCGGGGATACCGAGGTTGAGGTGTCCTGCCTTTTCGGTGATGATCTCACCGACACATCCGTACAAAAGGACGGTAGCAATTGAAATTGCCGCCACGAAAAAGTGTGTCATACCGTTTTCTCTCCTTTCGTTTTTTCGGCTTTCTCAGCCTTTCGGAATACAACGCGATACGTGATAAAGAAGCTACATGCGATCACGCAGAAATACACAAGACCGATAACGATATTCGCAATACTGTCATTGGTGAAGCCGAAATCGGCTCTGACCATAACCATGCCTCTTGAAATGAAGATGATAAAAAGGCAGGTTCCCATCATGACGAGAGGATTAAAGGCGGCAAGCCAGGTTGCCATAATGGCGGTAAAGCCCATGTTTCGCGCAGAATCCATTCGGATGGTGTGATCGATGTTACCGGCAAGGAAAAGACCTACAAGGCCCGCAAGCGCGCCCGAAATGATCATGGTGCGGATGATGACACGCTTCACGTCAATACCGATATATTTTGCGGTATTGGGGCTATCACCCACCACCGAGATCTCGTAGCCGTGCTTTGTATACTTCAAATATACGTACATCAAAGCGGCGAGCGCAAAAAACACCAAGATGGTGAGCAAATATTTGCTACCGAACAATTCGGGGAAATTACCGTATGCAATCGGCTCTAGGCTCGTCTTTTTACCGCCCTCAAGCCAGATCATCAAGAACATCGTCACAAGACCCGTGGCGATGTAGTTGAGCATTAAGGTGAAAAGAGATTCGTTGGTGTCAAAGAACGCCTTGAAGATGGCAGGCAGAACACCCCAGATAGCACCCGCAAGGATGCTCGCTATTGTCATAAGCGGAATAAGCAGGGCATCGGAGATCTTACCGCCGAGATAATACATACAAGAAATTGCCGCCAAAGAGCCAACAAGGATCTGCCCGTTTCCGCCGAGGTTCCAGAACTTCATTTTAAACGCGGGAACAAGCGCTACTGCCACGCCAAGCAAAAGTGCCGTGTCCTGCAAAAGGATCCATATATTACGGGAAGAACCGATTGCGCCGATAAACAGCGCGCTAAAAAATTTCAAAGGATTTTTGCTTGAAAAGAGCGAGCAGATCACCGAGGATAAAAGCAGGCTGCCAAGGATGGCTATCGCATAGATCAAAATGATCTTCCATGTTGGTAGTGCGTCTCTTTTTACCAGACGGATCAAGGGCTCTTTTTTCGCGTGTTCGTGTTCGATTTGTTTTTTCATAGTTAAGCCGATCCCTCCTTTAAGCGTTTTCCGACTGAGCGGCTGCGCCCATCATCATAAGACCGATTTCTTCCTTCTTTGCAGTACGTGCATCCACCGTGCCCATGACCTTACCGCCCGCAATCACCATGATGCGATCGCAAAGCGCAAGCAACACGTCAAGGTCTTCACCTACGAAAACGACGGCAACGCCGTTCTTCTTTTGCTCGGTCAAAAGGTTATATATGGTATAAGAGGAATTGATGTCAAGTCCGCGGACGGGATATGCCGCCATCAAAACCTTAGGTCCTGCCGCGATCTCACGACCGACAAGCACCTTTTGCACGTTACCGCCCGAAAGACGGCGCACGGGGGTGTGCGTTCCGGGCGTTACGACCTGCAGATTTTTAATGATCTCGTTGGCGAGCTCCTCGGGGGATTTACGGTCAACAAACACCGATTTGCCGCGACGGTAGCTACGAAGCATCACATTGTCGATAATGTCCATGTTGCCGACAAGACCCATGCCAAGACGGTCCTCGGGGACAAAGGAGAATCTTACGCCAAGCTCTCGGATCTGCAAGGGCGTTTTTTCGCGCAAATTGATGATCTCGTCTTCCTTAAAGAAGATCTCTCCTGCCTCCACCAGCGCACGGATCGCCTTTTTGGGAAGGGCACGGCCGTCCGCATCCTTACCTGTGAAGTCTTTACCGTCGGCATAACGAAGCATTCCCTCGGAGGCTAATTCCATCACACGCTCAAAGCTCTTGTGATAGAAGGTGATGGGCTTGTCCTTTTTGGGGTTGATATAGGTCACGGAGCCGTTTTGCAGGTGATGCAGACCGGCAACCGCCTCAAGAAGCTCACGCTGTCCCGAGCCCGCAATGCCTGCAATGCCGAGGATCTCTCCGCTATAGGCATCAAAGCTCACATTGTCGAGCACGAAATTTCCTTCGTTTCCGACCATCGTAATTCCCTCTACATTCAGGCGAAGCTCGGGATTTTCGGGCATGGGACGGTCAATGTTGAGAGTAACCTTTTGTCCCACCATCATGTCTGCAAGCTCTTTTTCATTGGTCTCAGCGGTGTTTACCGTCTTCACATGCTCACCCTTACGGAGAACTGCAACGCGGTCGGAGATCTCCATAACCTCGTTGAGCTTATGTGTAATAATGAGCACGCTCTTTCCGTCGTCACGCATCGCACGGAGCACGGCAAACAGCTTTTTGATCTCCTGCGGAGTCAAAACCGCAGTCGGTTCGTCCAAAATCAGAACATCGGCGCCGCGGTAGAGCACCTTGATGATCTCCACCGTCTGCTTTTCGGAAACCGACATCTCGTGAATTTTTTTGTCTAAATCTATATGAAAGCCGTATTTTTCGCTCATCGCCGTAATACGGGTTTTTGCCTCTTTTAAATCATATTTTTCGCCTTTTCCCGTACCAAGCACGATGTTCTCGGTAGCAGTAAAGACATCAACCAGCTTAAAATGCTGGTGGATCATACCGATATTATAACGAAAGGCATCCTTAGGCGAGCGAATGCTTGCCTCTTCGCCATGAATAATAATCTGTCCTTCATCGGGATAATAAATGCCCGCAAGCATATTCATCAGCGTGGTTTTTCCACAGCCGTTCTCACCGAGAACGGAAAGGATCTCGCCGCGCTTTACGTCCATAGAAACGTTGTTGTTCGCAATGACACTCGTGCCGAAGCGCTTGGTAATGTTGCGAAATTCGATCACCGTTTGCTTTTCCACAATTTTTCTCCTTCTTTCGTTGGATGGAAGCATGATATCACATAAAGGGTTGCCGCGAAAACACGACAACCCTTGTAGACCTTGCGTAAGGATAAATTACTTTTTCTCGACGATGGTAATACCGTCGATCTTGACATCAAAGTAAGGCGCGGAGCGCAGAGCGCTTTCGTCAAAGAAGGTAACGCCGTTCTCGGTCTTGATAACCTCGGTCTCGGGCTTGAAGTCACCCATATCGTCAACGTCTGCCAGGTAGGTGGTCAGAGCCTTGCCGTCAACGGTAAACTTGGAGCAATCGAATACCTTGAGAGAACCGTCCTTCAGCTTAGCGGTAACCTCGTCAAGCTTTTCCTGCGTGCCGGGAGCTGCAGCCTTACCGACAGCGGTGATCTCAACTGCGTTGTTTAAAAGGGTACCGGTCCAGTCGGTATCGATGTCCTTGTCATTCAGTACGCAGTCAAGCATGTACTCGAAGTAAGGAACCCAGTTGATTCTGGATGCGATCACAAAGGTGTTTTCCTTGGGGGTCGCGCCATTGTATGCAACGTTGGGGATACCTGCGTTCTCACATGCGGTGGGAGCACCCATGGAGTCAGCATGCTGAGAGATCAGCTTGCAGCCAGCCTGAATCAGTGCTTCTGCAGTGGTCTTTTCAGCGGTCTCGTCGTACCAGCTGTTGGTGAAACGAACTTCCATCGTTACGTTTTCAACAATGCTCTTTACGCCAAGGTAGAAGGAGGTGTAACCCGAAATAACCTCTGCGTAGGGGAATGCACCGACGTAACCGATCTTTGCGTTCTCATCGGAAACCTTACCCTCAGCATCGCCGTGGAGCTCAACGAGCTTCAGACCTGCTGCAACGCCTGCGAGATATCTACCCTGGTAGATAGAAGCAAATGCGTTCTGGAAGTTGGGAAGGTTCTCGGTGTGAGCCTTGGTACCGGTTGCATGGCAGAACTGCACATCGGGGAATTCCTTAGCAGCCTGGATCATGAAGGACTCATGACCGAAGGAGTCAGCAAAGATAACATCGTAGCCTCTGTCGGCAAAGTCTGCTGCCTTGTCGTAGCATTCCTGACCTTCAGGGATATCGGTGATGATGGTGTAGTCTTCCTCGGTAAGACCCTTATTCGCGCAAGCCTGCTTGAATGCGTCGATAAAGTTCTTGTCGTAGGTGGAGCTGTCGCCGTGCAGGCAGATCAGCGCTGCCGTACCCTCGTCGCCGCAGGAGCTGAGCGTAAAGGTAGCACCAACGAGCATCACGAGAGCCAGGACCAAAGATAAAATTTTCTTGGACATGATGGGTTTTCCTCCTAATGTAAAAATATAAAGATTTATTTACAAGGACAAGCCTTATAAACCAAAAAACACGGAGCGGCAGATAAAACAAGCCGCCCACATCACCATGATGGTAAAATTATAACACTTTCTGCTGCTTTTGTCAAGAATTTGCTGAAAAAGAATGGTAAAAAAAACACAAATCCTTAAATTTCTGCATCTCTGTCTTCTTACCGCTTTTTATCACGTTCCCTGTTCACGGAAAACGATGGTTTTGGTTGCGGCATCCATGGAGTCCACGATGGCAAGAGATTCTAAGCGGTAACCGAGATTGCGGATGCTTCTTCCACCGAACTGGAAGCCCTTTTCAATGACGATACCGATGCCCTCAACACTGCCGCCTGCCGCCTCGGTGATGGAGATCAAGCCTTGGAGCGCGCAGCCGTTGGCCAAAAAGTCGTCGATGATCAGCACCTTATCGTCCTTCGACAGAAACTTCTTGGACACGATAATCTGGTTCTTATTTTTATGGGTGAAGGACTCCACCTCTGCGGTGTACATGTCCCCATCAATGTTAATGCTCTTTGCCTTTTTGGCAAACACCATGGGAACACCGAAGCAGCGTGCAGCCGCGTAGGCGATGGCAATGCCCGACGCCTCAATGGTCAGCACTTTGGTGATCTTCAGATCCGCAAAGCGTCTGTGAAATTCCTTGCCGATCTCATCAAGGAGCGCGACGTCCATCTGGTGGTTAAGGAAGCTGTCCACCTTCAGCACGTTACCTTCCTTTACGATGCCATCCTTCAAAATGCGTTCTTCTAAGAAATTCATGCGATACACCCCAATCTCAGATTGATACATACATTATAATTCATTTGTCGTCTTTTGTCAATCGAAAAACCGAGATTTTATAAATCTCGGTTTTTCTGTGTTTAGCCCTTTAAAAGCTTTCGTAAACGACCGTTTCTTCCATCGGGCGGAATTCAAAATGGTAGTGCTTTGGTGTCGCGTCCTCGGCGGGATATCCCATCACAAGGAGAACAGAGGGCTCAATATGCGCGGGGATGGCAAATGCTTCACGCATTTTGGCGGGATCGAAATGCATGACCATGCAGCTGCCGACTCCCACGTTGTGGGCGGCAAGCATCAGGTGCGTTGCAACGATCACGGCATCCACGGGCGAGGAGAGTGCGCCGTCGTAGGGGCGGTGCCAGCTTTCCTCCGTGTTATGGCAGACTAACATCGCCGTCGGCGCGCCGAAGCGGCAACGGGTACAGGAGCCAAGCTTGTCCATCGATTCGTCGGTGTTTAAAACAAGGATCCTTTGGGGCTGAAAATTGCAGCCCGTGGGCGCAAGATGTCCCGCTTCGAGAATACGTGTAATGACGTCCGCGGAAAGGTGCTCGGGACGAAAGCTTCTGACCGAGTAGCGCTCGGCGATCAGTTTTTCAAATTCCATGCTTTTTCTCCGTTTTAAAGGTTTTCAAGGGAAAGAAGGAGGGGAGATGCAAGATATCCGTCCTTATTGTAGAGGTTATGGGTCGGCACATTTCCGTAACCAAGAGCAAAATGGGTCGCGCCCTCGGGAATTTCTGTGCGAGCGCAGTTCGATGCAAGAGTGAGAGGTGCTTCCCTTTTTTCACCGTTTGCAAAAATAAAATACGCGTCGCGCGAAGCACCGCCGCGGAACGAAAGCCCCTCGGCGTGATCAAAGGTAAGGGTCAGCATGCTTCCCTCTCGCCAAGCAGCGGCAAGAGTGGGACCCGTGTATTCAAGGGAATAGCCGTAACGCGTTGTCAAAAGGGCGCGCACGAGCTTTTCTGCAACGGGATATTTGTTGGTGGGATGGATCTCACCAACGTCCGCGACCTCGGTCAGCGACACGGTATAGACGTTTTGCTCGGTGCGCGGCGCGGTGGAAATAGCCAAGCGAACGGGTGCCCAATCGCCGAGCGGCTCGGGTGCCCAGCCTGCCTTGACGCTATCGAAGGGTGCAAGCTCGACGAGATAGAAGGGCAAGTCCCCATTGGGGTTGTTCCCTCTCCACTCGGCGATCAGCTCATGTAAGAGTGCACCGTAATATTCACCTTCGCCAAAGCCCGTATTGCTCTCCCCCTGATACCACAAAACGGCGGTATAGGTATAAGCGGCGATATTCAAATATTTGTTGTAATAGAGCCAATGATTGAGATTGAAAATACGCCCCTTGTCGGGTACCGTAGCGTGGGGTGCGGGGAAGCCGCTTCTCTCAACCGCCTCGGGCGAGAGCCA
>SVTN01000042.1 GCA_015063765.1 Oscillospiraceae bacterium
CAGGATCATCAAGAGCATGGTCACGAGCGAGCCGCCCACAGAGTCCGTGCCTGCCGCGTGTGCGTTGATGATGGTGGCAAGGAGCTTGGGCATGATCACCTCACCCACGACCTCAATGATCATGCAAAGCGGTCCGAGAATAAAATAGGGAAGGTAAGGCTTGATATATTTTCCGTAACGCTTCATTTTCTCTCTTCTCCTTCCTTCATATTTATTAGATTGGCTTGCATCGTTTGCAATACGTCGATAAAGGCAGAAAGCGCCTCGTTAGGGATATCCTTGAAGGTTTCCGCGTCAATGCCGTCAAAGATGCGCTTCGAGTCCAAAACCATGGCGCGTCCCTTCTCGGTAATGGATAGGGTCTTTACACGGCTGTCACACTCGGAGATCTCCTTTTCAATATAGCCGCCCGCCTCCAGCTTTCCAAGCGATACGGCAAGCGCCGCAGGACTGATGTGCATATGCTCCGCAAGCTCCTTTTGCGAGGCGATCTCGCTTTTTTCGGCGAGGTGCATCAAAAGCATATGCTGGGCAGGATGAATGCCGAGCGCCTTGACACGGCTTTCGCATACCGCATGGTGAACGCGAAGCATGTGCCGCAGCTCACGGTGAAAGGCATGGTATAAGGTATCTTTTTCTGTACGCATGCTTACTCCTTTCGTTAACAGGTTAATTATTAACACATTAACTATTATAGCGCGATTTACACAAAAGTCAACAGAAAAGAGGGAAAAAGTTGTAAAATAAAAAACAGAAAAAAGTTTTGAAAACCTATTGCAAAAAGAAAAAAAGTATGCTATAATACAGAAGATTGAAAAAAGACCAAACTAAAGAGGTGTAAAAAATGAAAGCTGGAATTCATCCCGAATACAAGAGCGCTGTCATCCGTTGCGCTTGCGGTGCTACCGTGGAGACCCACTCCGTAGTCGGTGACCTCAACGTAGAAATCTGCTCCAAGTGCCATCCTTTCTACACGGGCAAGCAGAAGTTCGTTGATGCCGGCGGACGTGTTGACAAGTTCAAGAAGCGTCTTGCTGCAACCAAGTAATTTGCGTAGACTTGTTTTCGTGGGGCTGTACCGTAGTACAGCCCCTTCTACGTTTTAAAGGAGTCTTTATGGAAGAAACGGTAAAAAATAAAAGAGCGGTGCTTGTCGGCGTTGCGCGTTCCTCAAGGGAGATGGGCGCGTGTGAAAGAAGCCTTGACGAGCTTTCCCGCCTTCTCGATACCGCAGGCGGAGAAGAGGTGGCACGCGTTTTACAGCAAAAGCCGGTTTTCGATCCTGCCACGGTCATCGGTAGCGGTAAGGTGGCGGAAATTGCCGAGCTTTGTAAAAACGAGGGCATCACGCTTGCCGTTTTCGATATGGAGCTTTCCCCCTCGCAGATCCGCAATCTTGAGGACGGTATGGGCGGCGATGTTTTGGTGCTCGACCGCAGCATGCTGATCCTCGATATCTTTGCCCTGCATGCCAAAAGCGGCGAGGGTAAGCTACAGGTAGAGCTTGCCCAGCTCCGTTATACCGCCCCCCGACTTACGGGTCACGGAAGGGAGCTTTCGCGCCTTGGCGGTACCATCGGTACAAGAGGTCCGGGTGAATCGAAGCTGGAGGAGGATCGCCGTCATATCCGTCACCGCATCGATGCGCTTTCTGCGGCTTTGAAGGAAATGGAAAAAAACCGTGCCACCATGCGTGCGGCGCGTGAGCGCTCGGGCATCCCGAAGATCGCCATTGTCGGCTATACCAACGCGGGCAAGAGCACGCTGTTAAACACCTTGACCGATGCAGGCGTTCTTTCCGAGGACAAGCTGTTCGCAACCCTTGACCCGACGACGAGAAAGCTGACGCTCCCCGAAGGGGAGGAGGTCCTTCTCACCGACACCGTAGGACTCATACGCGGACTTCCGCATCATCTCGTAGAGGCGTTTCACTCCACCCTTGAGGAAGCCGCCCTTGCAGACGTGCTCCTCGTGCTTGCCGATTATTCGGACGCGGAAAGGGAAGAGGAGATCGCCGTAACGCTTGAAACCCTGCGCTCGCTTGGCGCGGAGGGAAAGCCGATTTTGTTTGTTTACAACAAATGCGACGCGGCGACCGATCCCGTTCCCGAGGAACCCTTTGTGCCCGAAGACACCGTATATATCTCCGCACGCACGGGTGAGGGGATCGACAGGCTGCTTTCCGCCATTTTGCGCCTGATACACGAGGGCAAAAAGCGTGTGCTTCTCGCGCTTCCTTACAGCGAGAGCGGACTTTTGAACGCCATTTATGCCGCGGGAACGGTGGAAAACGTTTCTTACGAAAACGAGAATATCGCCGTCACCGCCGTCCTTGACCAAAAGGCGCTTGGCAAATACCGTAATTATATTGTAAAGGAGATGCGTTGATGGCAGAGGCTGTTTATACCACGCTCGACTGTGTGGCAAGCTATACCTACGAAGAGAAAAAATCCGTTTTCATCGGCGACGCGTCCCCCGTTACGACCGAGGAAGAGGCACTCGCCTTTATCGCATCGGTCAAGGCAAAATACCCCGATGCCCGTCATCATGTATATGCCTATCTTCTCCGTGAAAATTCGAAAAACCGCTACAGCGACGACCACGAGCCGCAGGGAACTGCGGGCATGCCCGTCCTTGACGTTTTGCGCAAGGGCGGATTTACCGATGCTGTCATTGTCGTCACCCGTTATTTCGGCGGCATTCTTCTCGGCGCGGGCGGTCTTGTCCGTGCGTATACCGCCGCGGCATCGGGTGCCGTCAAGGCGGCGGGCACGCGCACCTACCGTACCTATCGCCCTGTGACCCTTTCTCTCTCCTACACCGATTATAACAAGCTCCTTCCCGAGCTTGAAAAACGGAGCATCCGCATCCTCGATACGGCATATGCCGAGGGGGTCACCCTCTCTCTTTCGATGCCCGAGGAGGAGTATCCCCCCTTCGAAAAATACGTCACGGAGGCGACTGCGGCGCGCGCTGTCTTGATCCCCTCCGACCCCATTTTCGATCACGATTGAATAAAATCAAATAAAATATAAAAAAATGCAATAAAAAAAGTAAAAGCCGCGATTTTTGCGTATCTTTAGACAGAAACAAAAAACAAGCAAAAAAATAATGAAGGAGAACGCCTCATGAATACCGCCGAATTGTTTTTAAAACGGGAAAAAGAGGTGCTTTCTCCTTTTGCTTTTTTAACGGCAAATACGAAGGGACGCGAGGCGCCCGCCGACCCCTGTCCCTACCGCACCGAATTTCAGCGTGACCGTGACCGTATCATCCACTCCAAGTCCTTCCGTCGCTTAATGCACAAAACGCAGGTCTTCTTTGCTCCCGTGGACGAGCAGTTCCGCACCCGCATGACCCATACTCTTGAGGTCACGCAGATCGCCAGAAGCATTGCACGCGCCCTCAGACTCAACGAGGATCTTACCGAGGCGATCGCCATGGGGCACGATCTCGGACACACCCCCTTCGGACACGCGGGGGAGGAAGCCATGCGCATCTGCTACGACCCCGAGTTTTCGCATTATAAGCAGTCCTTGCGTGTGGTGGATTTTCTCGAAAAGAACGGACGGGGCCTCAATCTTACGTATGAGGTGCGCGACGGTATTGTCAACCATACGGGCAAAAACATGGCAAGCACCCTCGAGGGCGTGGTCGTCAAATATGCCGACCGCATCGCCTATGTGAATCACGATCTGGATGACGCCTTTTTTGCAGGCATTTTGTCGAAAAATGATATTCCCGAGCCGCTCGCGCACTTTTTTGCACGTGAGTACAGCTACAGGGTCGACATTATGGTCAACGCCGTCATCAAGGAGAGCATGGATCAGCCTGAAATCGGCATGACCGCCGAAATTGGGGAAGCGATGGAGGAAATGCGCCGCTTCCTTTTCACTCATGTCTATAAAAATTCTCCCGCAAAGCACGAGGAGAAGAAAGCGGTAGAGCTTCTTTGCCGCCTTTATGAGTATTACGTGGCGCATCCTCTTGAAATGCCCGCGTTTTACCGTGACCATTTGGAAGCCGAGGGGGTAGAGCGCATGGTGTGTGATTATATTGCGGGCATGACCGACCAATATGCCATCTCCACCTACCGCAACCTCTTTATTCCCGAGGTTTGGAAAGGAAGAAACCATGATTGACCGCGCCCTTGTGGACGAGATCCTGGCACGCACCGACATGGAGGGCTTAGTCGGCTCTTATGTGACACTCAAGCGTGCGGGGGCGAATTATTCGGGTCTTTGTCCCTTTCACAGTGAAAAAACGCCGTCGTTTACCGTCTTTCCCGCGGACGGGAGCTTTTATTGCTTCGGTTGCGGCGTGGGCGGTAACGCCATCACCTTTGTCAGACGCATTGAAAACTTAGACTTTACCGAGGCGGTGTCGCACCTTGCCCGCCGTGCGGGTATTCGCATTCCCGAAACAAGCTTAAAAAGCGTATCCCCGCAATACGATAAAAACCGCTTTTACGAAATGAATACCAAGGCGGCACGCTTTTTCCACCGTGCCCTCTTCGCCGACACCCCCGATGCGCGTGCGGCACTTGCCTATTTTACCGATACGCGTAAAATGTCGCTGGCGACCGTCAAGCATTTCGGACTCGGTTACGCGCCGAACGATTGGTCCTTCGTTGATTACATGAAAAAGGAGGGCTACACCGACGAGGAGCTCTCTCTCGGATTTCTTTGCGGCAAGAGCGAAAAGGGAAGCTTATATCCCTCCTTCCGCGGACGCGTGATGTTCCCCATCATCGACCTTTCAGGGCGTGTGATCGCCTTTGGCGGACGCGTGATGGACGGTAGTCAGCCGAAATATAAAAACTCCTCCGATACCCCCGTATTCCATAAGGGCAACAACCTTTTTGCCCTTAACTTTGCGCACAAGCACTGTGCCGAGCGTATCATCCTTTGCGAAGGATATATGGACGTCATCGCCATGCATGCGGCAGGCTTCCCCTATGCCGTTGCGACGCTTGGTACTGCCATTCGTCCCGAGCAGGCAAGACTTCTTTCCCGCTACACCAAGAAGGTGATCCTCTCCTATGATAGCGACGAAGCGGGGCAAAGAGCGACCGACAAAGCCATATCACTTCTTGAAGATGTTGGACTTGAAGTCAGCGTTCTGCATATCGAGGGCGCAAAGGACCCGGATGAATACATCCGTGAGCGCGGCGCCGAAAGCTTCCGCGCCCTTCTCGGGGAGAGCCATACGAAATTCGATTTCAATTTCAACCGTATCTTGAAAAAATACGATCTGAACATCCCGCAACAGAAGATCGAGGCGATCGATGCCCTATGTGACGTGATCGCGGGGGTTTATTCCTCGGTGGAACGGGAAATCTATATTGCCGAGGGCGCAAAGCGTCTTTCGGTCGACCCCAAAAACCTTGCCGCCGACGTTTCGAAAAAAATAGCGATCCGCAAGAGAAATGCTACCAAGGACGAGGCGAAAAGCGCGCGGGAGGTTCTCGGCGGCTTTGGGGATAAGGTCAACACCGATTTCGCAAAAATGCCGCGCGTTGCACGGCTTGAGGAAACGGTGCTCGGACTTTTACAGCTGTATCCCGAATACCGCACGCGCACCTTTGGGAAAGAGCCGCTTCTTACCGAGGACGATTTCCTAACGGAGCTCGGCAAACGCGTATTTTGCTTTATACGGGATGCCGAAGCCGAGGATGGCTTTGATTCTGCGTTGTTAGATACCGCCTTCACTCCCGATGAGGTGGGCAGGATCGCAGGTATGCGCGTTTTGCGCCTGCGCCTTTCGGACAACGGAAGTGCTGTGTTCGAGGAATGTGTGACAGCCCTCAAGGATGCTGTGGCGACAGAGAAGAAAAAGGACGCTCCGCCATCCTTCGATACACTCAACGATCTTTTGAACAGAAAGCGAAGTCAGAGCTGACAAAAAATAAAAAGGATAACTGAAATGAGCAATAAACCGAACAGCTTGAGTGATATTCTCAGGGACGAAGAGAACGGCGACGTGACCGAGCTCTTCTCCGATATTGAATGCGATTACGAGCAAGACAGAGAAAACTCCGGGGAGGGCGAGCCCTCCGAGAGCGCGCTTGACGAGATCGAGGCGGAAAGCCTTGAGGACGTAGACGAGCTTCTTTTCCAAGACGGACTTTCCATGGACGACTCGGTACGCATCTATTTGAAGGAGATCGGCAAGATCAGCCTGCTCTCCGCAGAGCGTGAGATGCTTCTCGCTGAAAGGATCGCACTTGGCGACGAAAAGGCGAAGGAAGAGCTGATCAGCGCCAATTTGCGTCTTGTCGTTTCGATCGCAAAGCACCATGTGGATAAGGGCATGCACTTTCTCGACCTCATCCAGGAGGGAAACCTCGGTCTTATGAAGGCGGTCGAAAAGTTTGATTATCAAAAGGGCTATAAGTTTTCCACCTATGCGACTTGGTGGATCCGCCAGTCCATCACAAGAGCGCTTGCCGATCAGGCGCGCACCATTCGTATTCCCGTGCATATGGTTGAAACGGGACACAAGGTGTCGCGTGCTTCCAAGCAGCTTTTGCAGGAGCTTGGCCGTGAGCCTACCAATGAGGAGATCGCCGAGCGCCTCGGCATGCCTGTGGAGCGCGTGATCGAAAGCATCAAGGTGGCGCAAGCACCCATCTCCCTCGATACCCCCGTGGGCGAGGAGGAGGATTCCCGTCTTGGGGACTTCGTGGAGGATACCGACACCCCGACTCCCGTGGAAAACGCATCTTACGCCATGCTCAAGGAGCAGATCGCCGAGGTGCTTCACACCCTTTCTCCGCGCGAGGAGCAGGTCATCCGTATGCGCTTCGGTCTTACGGACGGTCAACCGCACACTCTAGAGGATGTCGGTGCGTATTTCAACATTACGAGAGAGCGCATCCGTCAGATCGAGGCAAAGGCGATCCGTAAGCTCCGACACCCCAGCCGCAGCAAGCTGTTGCGTGACTATCACAACAATTAAAATCTTGGTGACATTCTAAAGAAAAGGAAGAAATGAAATGAGCAACGAAGGAAAAGACCTGCACGAGCTGATTGATGAAAACGGCACGGGCGGTATGCTGAATATTCTCGAGGACATGGACTATGAAATGGAAAAGCTCGAGAAGGAAAAGGAGGTCCTTGAACAGGGCGAGATCCCCGAAGGGGAATTGCAGGAGGCTGAGGTCGAGAGCAACCTTGAGGATATGGACGAGCTTCTCACCCATGAAGGACTTTCGATGGACGACCCCGTCCGCACCTATCTTAAGGAGATCGGCAAAATTCCGCTTCTTTCGAGCGAGAGAGAGATGTTTCTTGCCGAGCAGATCGAGCTTGGTGACGAAAAGGCTAAGAATGAGCTGATCGAGGCAAACCTGCGCCTTGTCGTGTCTATCGCAAAGCGCCATGTGGATAAGGGAATGTATTTCCTTGACCTGATCCAAGAGGGTAACATGGGTCTTATGAAGGCGGTAGAGAAGTTCGATTACCGTAAGGGCTATAAGTTTTCTACCTATGCGACCTGGTGGATCCGTCAGTCCATCACGAGAGCGATCGCCGATCAGTCCCGTACCATCCGTATCCCCGTACATATGGTCGACACCATTCACAAGGTTTCGCGCGCATCCAAGCAGCTGCTGCAAGAGCTGGGACGCGAGCCCACCACCGAGGAGATCGCAGAGCGCTTCGGCACGACGGCAGACCGCGTGCGCGAGATCATGAAGATCGCACAGGATCCCGTTTCTCTTGAAACCCCCGTCGGTGAGGAGGACGATTCCCATCTTGGCGATTTCGTGGAGGATACCGAAACGCTGTCGCCGATGGAAAATGCGGCAAGCGCAATGCTGCGAGAGCAGATCGCAGAGGTGCTTCGCACCCTCTCTCCCCGTGAAGAGCAGGTCATTCGCATGCGCTTTGGCCTCACGGACGGCGTACCCCACACGCTTGAGGATGTCGGCGCTCATTTCAACATTACGAGAGAGCGCATCCGTCAGATCGAAGCAAAGGCGATCCGCAAGCTTCGCCATCCCAGCCGTAGCAAGCTTTTGCGCGATTATCAAAACAACTGACCCTTTTTACCGAATGTTTACTTTTTACAGGGCAAAACATCTTGACAAGCAAGCAGTTTTGATGTAAAATGATATGTGATAAACTGTGCTTTTTAGCATCTGGGAGGAAAATCATGAAGAAAATTTTATCCATGCTTTTGTGCATTGCGCTCTTGGCATCGGCATTGGTTTCCTGCGGCGGTGGCGAAACAAAGTCTCCGGAAGCGGATCGCCCGAACAGAACGCTCCGTATGGCGATCGTCGTTGCCGATGACACCGACGAGAAGAAGACCACACAAGAGGGTATCGCTGCAATGCAAAAGGCATTCAACGAGTATACCGAGGTTCTTCTTGCTACGCATGTTGAGTTCGAGTGCATTAAGGCATCCGAATACAAGGCACGCATGACTGCGATCATGAATGAGGTCGCAGACGAGAAGGGCAAGCAGAATGCCGGAAAAGAGGATGCCATGGCAAACGCAGGCACCGATACCGGTACAGAGCTTGACGATGAAGAAAACAAATTCCCCGCAGCATCCAAGGGACAGTTTGATATTCTCTTGATTGCAGACGAGGAAATGTATAACGAGTACATCAAGAACGGCTGGCTCGTAGGCTTGAACTCTCACCTGACGGGCAACTTTAAGCCTCTGAATACCAAGATCCTTGCAGGTGCAAAGAAGCTTGCTTTGGTGAACGATGAGTGCTACGGCATTCCTGCCAACACTGCATACGGCTCTTATAAGTATGTTAAGATCAACAAGCAGGCTGCTGACTATTATCATCTGGATGTAAATAGCATCACCTCTTTGACCGATGCTTACCGGCTCATCACGATGATGGAACAGGCAGGCGCCAACGGTCTTGCGCGTTGGGAAGAAAAGTATCCCACGAGCTTTTCCGTGATCGGCACGACTGCAGACGAGTTTGTTCTTTCCAATGTGCAGTACCTTTCCAGCGACCTCTCCTCGCAGTCGCTGTTCGGTCTTGTGCATGATTACAGACTTTCCATGAGCTCGATCGCATCGATCAGCACCGCCAAGAATCTTCTTAAGGATACCGAGTATTCGGCATATCTTTCCATGAAGTTCAGCGCAGAAAAGGAAGGCTATTTCCTTGAAGAGGGCGAAACTGTAGAAAACTGCTTGATCGATATTGTGGACGGTGACTATGCGCTTCGCCACAGCGATCCCGATAACTACTACTTTGCTCCGATCAAATATCCCGATTTTGTAAAGAGTGAGCTGTTTGGCGGCATGCTTGCCGTTTCCAAGTTCTCCGTGGATGAAAAGCGTTCGCTTGAGATCATCCAAGAGCTCATGACCAACACGACGAAATCCGATCTCCTTAACATCCTGCTTTACGGTGATGCCGAGAGCAACTATTACATGGAGAACGATTGCGTTGTATACCGCAAGAACTCCAATTACCATGTGGACAGCAATTACCTCTTCGGCAATCTCCGCGAGTTTGCATATCCCTGTGCAAGCTTTGGTCAGAATGCAGATACTTACAAGTACGCCGCAAGCCATATTGGTGACCTCGCAATGAGACAGCCTGCCTTTGACGAGTATTTCCCCGTTTACTTCTCGCAGATCGATACGGAGAAATGGAAGGCGTTTGACGCATATTGCAACGAAAAGTATGATTACTTGATGGCAAGCGTGGATGAAGCTGAGTTTGAAACGAGAAAAGCAGAGCTGATTGCCGAGATGGAAGCGGAAGACGGTACATTCGAGACCTTGGCAAATCAGTACGTAAGTGACAACAACGCAAACTATTCGACCCTCGGCGGTGCCTTCTATTTCTACACGAAGCATCGCGGCAGCAATCCTCCCGTATACGGAGATCCCTTTGCTGTGAAAGATAATAACTGAGCCTGCCGCTTAAAAACGCGATTGGCTTCAATCGAAAAAGCGGAATCGTTGATTCCGCTTTTTCCGCTTTTTAAATAAGAATCTCCGTTTTAGCTATATACTATAGAGTAGGGAGGGAGATGTATGAAGAAAAAATGGTTGTTACCCTTGCTTAGACGCCGCTTTGTAGTAGCGTTGCTCGTCGCGGCACAAGCGGTGCTTTTCGTCTATTTTCTTTTGAGCACCAGCCGCATTTCTTTTGTTGTTGCCAATTCCTTTACCGCCATCAGCATCTTAGTTGCTCTTTTCGTGCTTTCGGGAAGAGGCGAAAGCTCCTATAAGCTCACGTGGATCTTCGTGATCCTTTGCTTTCCCGTAGTGGGTGGACTTTTATATCTGTCCTTTGACCAGCATATCTTACGCTATTCTCTTATCCGCCGTGCAAAAAAAGCGGAGGAGAAGATGCGCCCCTTTATGGGAGCAGCAGGCGGAGAAAAGATTGCCGACCCCACATTCCCGAAAACCGTGCGTTATTTGTCAGGCTTCGCAGGCTTTCCCGTCTACCACGGTTCCGAAAGCACCTTCCTTTCTTCGGGGGAAGAAATGTTCAAGCGACTGAAGGAAGAGCTTGCAAAGGCAGAAAAATATATCTTTTTAGAGTATTTCATCATTGAACACGGCAGGATGTGGGATGAGATCCTTGCAATTCTGCTTGAAAAGGTGCAAAAGGGCGTGGATGTCCGCATCATCTACGATGATATGGGCTGTTTTTTGCGATTGCCGAATAAATACGGAAAAATGCTCAAAAAGTACGGCATCCGTGTCGCAAAATTCAATCCCTTCGTCCCTTTTTTCTCGGTGGAGCAGAACAACCGTGACCACCGCAAGATCACCGTGATCGACGGCAAGGTCGCCTTTACGGGCGGCATCAATCTTGCCGATGAGTATATCGGTGAGGTGGAGCGCTTCGGCAAATGGGCAGATACCGCGGTCGTGGTAGAGGGAAATGCCGCATGGAGCTTCACGCTGATGTTTTTGCAAATGTGGAACCTGATCCGCAAGGAGGACGAGGATCCTTTACTCTTTCTGCCGGAAGAGCACCGCTCAGCCCACGCCGAGAACGCAAGCCTTCCGGAAGCAGCTCCCGACGGGGAAAAGCTCATTCTCCCGTATGCCGACAGTCCTTTGGATACCGAAAACATCGGGGCGCTCGTCTATATGGATATCATACAGAATGCGAAGCAGTATATCTATATCACCACCCCATACCTTATCATTGATGACCAGATGGTAACGGCTCTCACCTATGCCGCAAAGAGTGGCGTTGATGTGCGTATCATCACCCCTCATAAGTGGGACAAGCGTCTTGTTCACATGGCAACGAGATCCTACTACCGCACCCTCTTTGAAAACGGGGTCAAGATCTACGAATATACCCCCGGCTTTATGCACGCCAAGACGGTCGTCGCGGACGATCGGATCGCCGTCGTTGGCTCGATCAATTTTGATTACCGCAGTTTTTATCTGCATTTCGAATGCGGCGCCTATCTTTACGGCACCGATTCGGTCATGGCGGTCAAGGACTCCTTCCTTGAATACATGGATGCATCGAGTGAGGTCATCCCACGCAAGGAACGCCGTGATGTCTTTTCAAGACTGTACCGCGCCGTTCTGCGGCTTATCGCCCCACTTTTGTAAAAGAAAAAACCGTTGCGAAAGCAACGGTTTTTTCTTTTTTCTGAAGATTAGTTGATCTTCAGCGTGTTAACCTTAACACCGGGGCCATGGTGGAAGCAACAACACAGCTCTTAATGTACTGACCCTTTGCTGCAGCAGGCTTTGCCTTGATGACAGCGGAGAGGAGCGTGTTGAAGTTCTCGGTAAGCTTCTCGATACCGAAGGAAGCCTTACCGATGGGGCAGTGAATGATGTTGGTCTTGTCAAGACGGTACTCGATCTTACCGGCCTTAGCCTCGGTAACTGCACGGGCAACGTCCATGGTAACGGTACCTGCCTTAGGGTTAGGCATAAGGCCCTTAGGACCGAGAACCTTACCCAGACGGCCGATAACGCCCATCATGTCGGGAGTTGCGATGACCACGTCGAACTCAAACCAGTTCTCGGTGGTGATCTTTGCTACGAAGTCCTCAGCACCGACGTAGTCAGCACCTGCAGCCTTTGCAGCCTCAGCCTTGTCGCCACGAGCGAACACCAGGGTACGAACGGTCTTACCGGTACCGTGGGGAAGAACGATGGCGCCACGGACCTGCTGGTCAGCGTGACGGGAGTCAACACCCAGACGGATGTGAGCCTCGACGGTCTCGTCGAATTTTGCCTTTGCGGTCTTGCAAACGAGATCCATTGCCTCGCTGGGATCGTAAAGCTTGGTCTTTTCAATCAGCGCAATGCTGTCTTTATACTTTTTACCCATAAACATCTGTTCGTTCCTCCTTATTCTTCCACAAGCACGCCCATGCTGCGTGCGGTGCCTGCGATCATGCTCATAGCAGCTTCAACGGAAGCGGCGTTGAGGTCAGGCATCTTGGTCTCTGCGATCTTTCTCAGCTGCTCCTTGGTGAGGGTTGCAACCTTGGTCTTGTTGGGGGCTGCGGAAGCCGTCTCAATGCCGCAAGCCTTCTTGATCAGAACGGCTGCGGGAGGAGTCTTGGTGATAAAGGTGAAGGAACGGTCTGCGTAAACGGTGATAACGACAGGGATGATAAGACCGATGTCGTTCTTGGTTCTTTCGTTGAATTCCTTGGTGAAGTTCGGGATAGCAACACCGTACTGACCAAGTGCGGGACCTACGGGAGGCTGGGGAGTAGCCTTACCTGCAGGAAGCTGAAGTTTGATATATCCTAAGATTTTCTTTGCCATTTTTTCTTACCTCCAAATGTGGTCTTTTTCGGGAGATGTCAAAATTTTCTCCCTCCCACGGGTGCTCCTTAAGGAGCGGCAAACAATGTGACGTTATTCGTCGATCGCGACATCCTTCGCTTCAACAATGATCGGGATATCACGTTTTCCGGTGGCAACAAGAATCGTAAGCTGCTTCTTGTCCTCGGAGATTTCCTGAAGGACACCGCTGTAGCCGGCAAAAGCGCCGGAGATGGCCTTGACCTTCATACCGAGCTTGAACTTGAATTCCTCTTCCTTTACTTTTTCTTCTACGTTGAAGAGGGCAAGCTCCTCGTCGGTGAGGGGAACGGGGCGTGAGCCGGGGCCCACAAAGCCCGTAACGCCGGTAATGTTGCGAACAACGTGCCAGCTTTCA
>SVTN01000043.1 GCA_015063765.1 Oscillospiraceae bacterium
GTGCCTTTACGGGTGCGCCGCACCGCATGGAAACGGTTGCCGAGCGCGACGGCGTGCTTTATATCGACTCCTCCATCGACACCACCCCCTCGCGCACCGCGGTGACCCTGTCGGCACTCAAGAGGGAGGGAAGAGTGCTTCTCTTGCTCGGCGGCCGCGGAAAACGGCTCTCCCCCGCGCCGCTCGTCGAGGCGGTCGCAAAGCGGGGCGCACTTGCCTTTCTCTTTGGGGAGATCGAAGAGGAGCTTGCGCACGCGCTTTCGGAACGGTGCTTGCCCTTCGTCCGATGCGGCAGTATGGAAAAGGCGGTGGAACACGCGATGTCAGAGGCTCGCCCCGGCGACACGGTGCTTTTATCCCCCGCCGCCACCTCGTATGACGCCTACCGCGACTTTGAAGAGCGCGGCGACGTCTTTCGTCATCTTGTAAATCAACGAAAAGGATAGATAAATCATGGACCTTAAGCAGCTCGTAAGGGAGGCGGAAGCCGCCCTTGCACCTCAGTTTGCCCATATCGGCGAGATCGCCGAGCAGGGAACCGCCCGCGTTCTTGACGCCTTCCGCGAGGCGAGAGTCAGCGCGTCGATGTTTGCTCCTACCGACGGCTACGGCTACGATGACCGCGGCAGAGATGTTTTAGACGAGATCTACGCCCGCGTGTTCGAGGCAGAGGCGGCGTTCGTGCGCCACTCCATCCTCTCCGGCACGCATGCGCTCACCATCGGACTTTTCGGGCTTTTGCGTCCCGGTGACACCCTGCTTTCCATCACGGGAAAGCCCTACGACACCCTCGATGAGGTGATCGGTATTTCGGGGGAAGCGGGACGGGGCTCTCTTGCCGATTTCGGCGTGAAATACAAGGAAGTTCCTCTTCTTGCGAACGGTGACCCCGACTATGCGGGCATTGCCGCGGCACTCGCGGATAAGACGGTCAAGGTCGCGTTTATTCAGCGCTCCAAGGGATATCTTGACCGCCGCACCCTTTCGGTGGACGAGATCGCAAGGCTTACCGAAACGGTACGCGCGCACAGCGACGCTTTTGTGATGGTGGACAACTGCTATGGCGAGTTTGTCGAGGAGAGAGAGCCCACGGCGGTGGGGGTCGATCTGATGGTCGGCTCGCTCATCAAAAATCCCGGCGGCGGCATGGCGGAGACGGGCGGATATCTGGCAGGCACGCGCCGCGCGGTCGATCTTTGCGGATATCGCTATTCCGCGCCCGGTGTCGGTCTTGAGATCGGCGCATCCCTCGGACAGACGAAAAACATGTATAAGGGCCTTTTTTACGCCCCCCATACGGTGGGCGAAGCCCTCAAAACGGCACACCTCGCCGCTTATCTCTTTGAGGCGCTCGGCTTCAAGACCGAGCCGCATTGGAGCGACGTGCGCCACGATATCATTCAGTCGGTGAAGTGCGAGAATGCTGAAACCCTGATCGCCTTCTGCCGCGGCATCCAATACGGCTCTCCCGTGGATGCCTACGTCACCTGCGAGCCGTGGGACATGCCCGGCTATGGCGACCCCGTCATCATGGCGGCAGGCACCTTCACGCAGGGCGCGTCGCTTGAGCTTTCTGCCGACGGTCCCATCCGTCCCCCCTACATTGCTTATTTCCAAGGCGGACTTACCTATGAATCGGGTAAGATCGGTGTGCTTTCCGCTGTGAAAGAGGTTTTAAAAGTGCAAAACGAAAGGAATTCGCTGTGATGAAAAAAATTGTTGCTGTATTGCTTGCTTTATCCACCCTGTTCTTCGCCGTTTCCTGTGCGAAGGATGCGGGCGACGCGCCCCAGGGGTACAAGCTTGCGTCGAACGACGCGCTTTGTGACTACGTGCTTTACGTGCCCGAGGTGTACGTGACGGAGTCAAATCAGTCCAACTACACCATTGCTACCATCTCGAACGCCGATAAGTGCACCGTTTCCGTGGCAAAGCTCGACAGCGTGTATGCCGAGAACATGGATGCGTATTGGGCAGAGTGCAAGAAGGACTACGCCTTCCTTTCCGACTTTACTGTAGAAGCCCAGGGAACGGATGAAAACGGCAATCCCATCGAGCGCGTCAAGGCGTCCGTCGGCACGGGCGAAACTTTGACCGAGGGCTGGCGTTACGTCTTTACGGGAAGCTATAACGGAACGGCGTACAAGTATCAGCAGATCTTCCTTGTGCATGGAAATGTCTTTTCAAGCTCCCTTTATTGCATCACCTTTACCACCCTCGCCGATCATTACGACAGCCATCTTGAGATCTTCAACCAAATTCTCGGCTATTTCTATTTCAAATGATACAAAGGGAAATTTATTTTGACAACAGTGCGACCACCCGTCCGTCGAAGGAGGTCTTGACGCACTATCTTCGCGTTGCCGACGAGGAATACGGAAATCCCTCCTCAAAGCATAAGCGCGGACAGACCGCGAGGGCACTTTTGACCGAGGCGCGCAAAACGCTGCTTTCGGCACTCGGCACAAAGGACGGTCACGTGCTCTTTACGGCGGGCGGAACAGAGGCAAACAACCTTGCTCTCTTTGGGCGCGCCTACGCCAAGGAGCGCTTTGCGCGCGGATGCCGCATCATCACCACCGCGGGCGAGCATGCGTCGGTCGCCCTGCCGCTCGACGCTCTTGCAAAAGCGGGCTTTGATATCGTCCGCATCCCGACGAAGGGCGGGGCACTGGATACCGAGGCTCTTCTCTCGGCGCTTTCGCCGAAGACGGTGCTCATTTCCATGATGGCGGTCAACAACGAAACGGGGGCGATCTACCCGACATCACTCGTTTCGGCGGCAATGCGCAGAGCATGCCCCGACGCCGTTTTTCACGTGGACGCGACCCAAGCCTTTATGAAAATCCCCATGACCCCCAAGACGCTCGGCGCGGACATGATCACCGTCAGCTCTCATAAGATCGAGGGACCTAAGGGTGTGGGTGCGCTTTGGGTGTCGGATGCCGTGATCAAAAACCGCGGTCTGTCTGCCGTCACGCTGGGTGGCGGACAGGAGGAGGGACTCCGCTCGGGCACCGAAAACGTCCCTGCCATCTCTGCCTTTGCAGAGGCGGCAAGGCTGGCATCGGCTTCCTTTGACGAGCGTACCCAAAAGATCCGTGAGGTCAAGGAGCATTTGCTGTCTTCGCTCGCCCTTCATCCCGTCCTCGCGGATGCCGTGACCGCAAATCTGCCCGAAAAGGCGGCACCGCACATTCTCAGCCTGACGGTCGAGGGCTTTAAGAGCGAAACCGTCCTCAACGACCTTTCGGGTCGTGGCATTTACGTATCGAGCGGCTCTGCCTGTGCGTCGCACGCCCGCAATCTTTCGGCGGCATTGCTTGCCTTCGGAAAGAGCGAGGAGGAAACGGACGCGACCATCCGGCTCAGCTTTTCTCACCACAACACCAAGGAAGAGGCGGACGTCTTTTTGTCCGCCCTTGCCGAGATCGTAGAAACGCGCGCCCGTGTGCGCCGATAAAAGGAGATTTTCATGAAAGAGCTTTGCTTTTCCCCCGCAGATATTCTGCTTCCCGATTTTAGCAAAACGGACGGCAGCCGCTGGGCGTGCATTGCCTGCGACCAGTTCACCTCTGAAAACGAATATTGGGAAGAAACCGACCGCATAGTCGGCGACGCTCCCTCCACCCTCCGCATGATCCTGCCCGAATTGTATCTCGGCAAGGAGGACGAAAAGAGGATCACCCGTATTCATGCGGCGATGAAGGACTATGAGGAAACGGTGCTTGTCAAGCACGAAAATGCCATGATCTATCTGCGCCGCACCTGCCCGACGGGTAAGGTGAGAGAGGGGCTTGTCGGCAAGATCGACCTCGAAGCGTACGACTACAACCGCGGCGCGACCTCTCCCGTGCGTGCCACCGAGGGCACGGTGCTCTCCCGCATTCCGCCCCGTGTGGCGGTGCGCAGAGGGGCTACTTTGGAAGCACCCCATGTGATGCTGCTCATCGACGACCCCCATGATACCGTGTTCGGTGCCATTCGCAATTCTTCGGGTAAGACGGCATACGATTTCCCCCTGATGCAGGGCGGCGGTAGCGTCCTTGGCACCTTCTTGACGAAGGAAGAGCAGGGAAAAGCATTATCCGCTCTCTCCGCACTTGCCGAGGGAAAGCAGGACCCTCTTCTGTTTGCCGTGGGTGACGGCAACCACTCGCTTGCCAGCGCCAAGGCGTATTATGAGGAGATCAAGGCAGAGATCGGCGCGGATGCGGCAAAGAACCATCCCGCGCGCTACGCCCTTGCCGAGATCGTCAACATCCACAGCGAGGCGCTCGTCTTTGAGCCCATCTACCGCGTGGTGTTCGGCGCGGACAGGGAAGACCTGCTTGCTTCCATGCGTGCTTACGCCGACGGCTTGACCGAGGGCGGCGCACAGAGCGTGACGGTGGTCTACAAAGAAAACGAGATTTGCAAAGAAAACTTTGCTTTTGAGCATTCTTCGCACACCTTAACGGTGGGGACGCTCCAGAAGTTCCTAGACGAATATGTTGCCTCTCACGCGGACGTTGAGGTGGATTACATCCACGATGAAGAATCGCTTGTCACACTCGCATCCCGCCCCGGTGCTGTCGGCTTCCTTTTTGACGGCATGCAGAAGGAGGACTTGTTCCCTGCGGTCGATCTGGACGGTGCGCTTCCGCGCAAGACCTTCTCGATGGGGGTTGCACGGGAAAAGCGTTATTATCTTGAGTGCCGCAAGATCACGCTTGCATAAATTGCAAAATGCTTCGTTTTGGAAATATTGAGTTAAAATACGGTCTTTTCCTTGCCCCTCTTGCGGGCTACACCGACATGGCGATGCGCACCGTGTCGCGCAAATACGGAGCGGAGATGACCGTATCGGAAATGGTGTCGGCGCGTGCCTTGTGCTACGGCGATAAGAAGACGCCTGCGCTGGCGCGCATTCTTGAAAACGAGCTTCCCGCGGCGGTGCAGATCTTTGGCTCTGAGCCCGAATTTATGGCAGAGGGGGCAAAGATCGTTGCGCGCGGCATGGCGGGGGGCGTCGCTCCCTCGGCGATCGACATCAATATGGGCTGTCCCGTCAAGAAGATCGTATCGGCGGGTGACGGCTCGGCGCTGATGAAAAACCCTTCTCTTGCCTATGATATCGTCAAGGCGGTAGCTCTGGCGGTTTCTCTCCCTGTGACGGTCAAGATCCGTGCGGGCTGGGACGAAGCGCACAAGAACGCGGTTGAAGTCGCGCTTGCCGTCGAAGAAGCGGGGGCATCCCTCGTTGCCGTTCACGGGCGCACGAAAAGCCAGATGTATAGCGGCAGGGCTTCTCTTGACATCATTGGAAGGGTCAAGGACGCATTACACATTCCCGTGATTGGAAACGGCGACATTGCCACAGCCGCCGACGCGCTCCTTATGAAGCGTGAAACGGGATGCGACGGTGTGATGGTCGGCAGAGGGGCGGTCGGCAATCCCTTTCTCTTTGCCGAGATCCGCGCAGCGCTTGCCGGTGAAGACTATACGCCCCCCACAGCACGCGAGCGCATGGATACGGCACTTTGGCAGATTCGCCTTGCCATCGAGGAAAAGGGAGAAAGAGAAGCGGTGCTCTCCGCGCGCAAGCAGTTTGCCGACTTTGCCGCAGGGCTTCGCGGTGCTTCGGCACTTCGCGGCAGGGTGCATAAGGCGGAAACCTATGCGGAGCTTGCCGATTGTGCGGAAGCCTTTGTTGCCGAACTGCAAGAATAAAAGATCCGATTTTCGTGAGAAAATCGGATCTTTTCATTTAGTTTTTGCTGTGCATGGATTTGTATTGCAGGGGCGTTCTGCCCGTTACCTTTTTGAAGGCTTTTGAAAAATAGTTGGGAGAATCAAAGGCGAGTGAAGCGGCGATATCGCTGACTGAGGTTTTTCCCTCGCGGAGCATCTTCTTTGCCGCATCGATCTTCAGCTTCAAAAAATAGGACATGATGGTGTCGCCCGTTGCCTTTTTGAACTGACGGAAGAGGTAGGACTTGGTGTAGGAAAGATTGGCGGCAACGTCGTCAACGGTGACGGTGTTATGCACGTTTGCCTTCAAGAAGGCGATGATCTCACGGGTGATGTGCCCCTCGTAATCCTCCTTGAGAAGAAACTGCGCCGCCGTGTCCACCTTGCCCGTTTCGGTGCGCATCAGCTGAATGAGCAGGATCTCGGTCAGATTTTTGATGAGCTGAAGTCCGCCGAGCGAATCGCTTTTGGCTAAGGGCATCTTACGCACATCGGGGCTGGACACGGGCAGATCAAAGGTGTTTTTGCTTTCGTCGATGATGCTGTAGACGTATTTGCGAAGCTCACGGTCTAGCTTTAAGTGCCTGTTTTCAAAAAAACGGATGGCTTCGCTCTTGCACTCAAAGGAGATGATAAAGACGTCGGGTGGGTGTGCACCGTCGGCGGCAAGGGTATGAAATTCGTTGGGCTTGTGGAACAGCACCTCGCCTTCCTCGAGGAGGATCCTTTCTCCGTTCGCCGTGCAAAGGACGGGGTTGCGAACGGCATAAACAAGCTCCCAAAAATCGTGTGATTCTCCGCGCGTCCGAAAGTGCGGATCAAACTCAAAATAGTGCACCGTCACGATCTTTGAGATGTTAATGAGATTTTCGACCTTATGCTTATAATACACGTTTCTCATGCCTTCATTATACCTTGCTTTTTCCAAAAAGTCAACAAAAATCTCTTAAAAAAGAAAAAGTGTATTTTTTTACACTTTTAGACGATTGCACGACCTTTCTTTTCTCCCGTGAATGCGCTAAAATAGAGGTGTAAAAACTCAATTTATAATTAAAGGATGGAACAATATGAAAAAGGTAACGCTTTGCGGAACGCTTTTGCTCGATGAGATCAAGATGATCGACCGTTATCCCGAAAAGGGCATGCTCGTCACCATCACGGGTACGGGCCGTGCTGTTGGCGGTGCTGTGTGCAACAGCGGCGTGGATTTAAAGACCTTAGCTCCCGACATCGCCGTGGAGGCGAGAGGCAAGGTCGGTGACGACGAGAAGGGCGATTTCATTCTGAATTTCCTTTCTGCGCGCGGGCTTGACGTATCTCACGTGTTGCGCACCAAGACCGCTCCCACCTCCTTTACCGACGTCATGACGCTCGAGTCGACGGGCGAGCGCACCTTCTTTACCATGCGCGGTGCTTGCTCGGAGCTCACCCCCGAGGACGTGGACGTGGATTCGCTCGACTGCGACCTTTTCCACCTCGGATATCTCTTGCTTCTTGACGGCATGGATAAGGAAAACGCCGAATACGGCACCGAGGCGGCAAGGCTTTTGTCTATGGTACAGGCGAAGGGCATCAAGACCTCCATCGACGTGGTCAGCGAGCAGTCCGACCGCTTTGAGCGCGTGGTGCGCCCTGCACTCAAATATTGCGATTACGTCGTCATCAACGAGATCGAGGGCGGCAGAGTCGCAGGCATCTCGCCCCATAACGAAAACGGCAAGCTGTCGCTTGCCCGCTTGGAGCAGATCTGCCGCAAGCTGATGGAGATGGGCGTGCGCGAGGTTGTAACGGTGCATTGCCCGAAGCTCTCCTGCTCGCTCGATAGGGATGGGGTCTTCACGGTGCTTCCTTCGGTAGGGCTTTCAAAGAAGGAGATCGTGGGCACGGTCGGCGCAGGCGACGCCTTTTGCGCGGGCATGCTTTACGGACTCGTTTCGGGTATGAGCGCCAAGGAGAGCATGCGCGTCGCTTCCTGTGCGGCGATCTGCAACCTGCTGGTTCCCGACAGCGTTTCGGGTGCCAAGCCGCTTGCCGAAACCATGAAGATGGAAGAAAAGTACGGCTTTGAAGCATTGACCGATATCGAATAAAAAGGAGAGTACATATGAGAATTTTAGCAGTTGGCTGTCATCCCGACGACGTGGAGATCGCATGCGCAGGCACCCTTGCCAAGTGTGTGGCACGCGGCGACACCGTCATCGTTTGCCACGCATCCTCGGGCAACCTCGGACACGTGATCATCCCTCCCGATGAATTGACCGTAATGCGTCACGCCGAGGCGGTCAAGGCGGGGAAGATGGCGGGCATTGAGGTGATTGCAGGCGGCTTTGACGACCTCGAGATCTACGAGGGCAACAAGGAAGCGCGCGACAAGATGGTGGATATCATCCGCTATGCCGATCCCGACGTCATCATCACCCACGACCCCGACGACTATATGCCCGACCACGTGTCGGTGTCCAAGCTGGTCTTTGACGCCTCCTTTACGGCAACCCTTCCCAATTATCATACCGCCAACACCAAGAACGCCGTCAAGCTCGTGCCCATCTATTACATGGACACCCTCGCCGGTGTTGGCTTCAATCCCACCGAATACGTGGACGTGACCGAGTATATCGATCTCAAGCTTCAGATGCTTGAGTGCCATGAGAGCCAGATCGTCTGGATGCGCGATCACGACGGCATCGATTTCCCCGATATGGTGCGCACCTGCTCCCGTTATCGCGGCTATCAGTGCGGTGCTGACTATGCCGAGGGCTTCCGTCAGTGCCAGGTATATCTCAAGGGCACGACAAAAAGAATTCTTCCCTAAAGGAGAAACGATATGAAATGGTGTGTGATCGGTGCGGGCGGCATTGCTGACCGCAGAACTATTCCCGCAATCATCAAGGACAAGGAAAATGAGCTTGTCGCCGTGATGGACCGCGTGCCCGAAACCGCAAAGGCGGTGGGCGAAAAGTATGGCGTACCCTACTTTACCGATGAAGAGGAAATGTTAAAGGCGATCCCCTCGGATGCCGTGTATATCGGTACGCCTGTATTCTGCCATAAAAGACAGATCGAGATCGCCGTCGCCTACGGACGCCATATTTTCGTGGAAAAGCCCATTGCGATGAACGCAAAGGAGGGCGCGGAGATCCTTGACGCCTGTAAAAGGGCGGGACTTCAGCTGACCGTTGGGTACATGATGAAGCACCACAGCCTGCACGAGAAGGCGAAGGCGCTCATCAAAGCGGGAGAGATCGGTGACGTTGGCTCTGTGCGCGCACAGTTTACCTGCTGGTATCCCGACATTGCGGGCGCTTGGCGGCAGAAAAGGTCGCTTGGCGGCGGCGGTGCCTTGATGGATCTCGGCGTGCATTGCATTGAGCTGCTCGAATTTCTCCTCGACGATGAGATCGATGAGGTGAAGGGCATTTGCTCAACCAAGACCTTCTCTTATGAGGTGGAGGACGGTGCCATCATCGTTTTCCGTACGAAGGGCGGCGTGCTAGGACATGTGGACGTTGCCTTTAACATTCCCGATGCCGCATCCGAAAGTAAGCTGGAGCTGTACGGCACCAAGGGCTATTTGCAGGCAAGAGGAACGCTTGGGCAGGAGGAAACGGGCGTGCTTACCCACCTCTACGCGCCGCAGGGAGATTACAATGCGGCACAGTCGCGTGTGACGTATGAGCCTAAGACCTATACCCCCGACGGAAAGAACCTTTATGAATATCAGATCCGTCTTTTCCGTCAGACGGTCGCGTCGGGCACGCCCGATTACTTTTACGCTGAGCGCGCCGTTCAGGTGCAGTCGGTGGTAGACAAGATCTATAACGAACAAAATTAAAAGGAGATAAAGACATGAACTTCAATTCTACCGTAAAGGGCAGCATGCTTGAGGGCTTCTATCCCGCGGGCTGGGATTTCGATAAGATCGATGCCTGCATCGGCGCGCCCGAAACCATCACCGAACGACAGAGCTTCTGGAATGAGGGCTTTACCCCCATCAAGTGCGAAAGCCTTGGCGAATTTGAAACCTATATGGGACACGAGATCGCCATGCAGATCAAGCTTGCAAAGGAGAGAAATGAGAAGATCGCCTTTATTCTTCCTGTCGGTCCTATGGGTATGTACAAGTGGGTGGTCTACTTCATCCGCGAGTGGAAGATCTCTTGTGACCACGTTTACACCTTCAATATGGACGAGTGGAGCGACAGCGAGGGCAACACCCTGCCCCCCGACAACCACGGCGCATTCCAATACGCCATGGAGAACGCGCTCTTCAATCCCCTTGGTGAGTACACCGTGCCCGTAGCGCAGAGAAACTTTGCCACCAAGGAAAATCTCCCCACCTACCCCGAGAAGATCAAGGCACTCAAGGCAGAGGGGGTCAAGCTTGTTCTTGTGTACGGCATCGGCAGAATGTGCCATATCGCATTCTGGGAGCCCCACTTTGCCGCTGACTACGCAACCGAGGCAGAATGGCGCGCACAGCCCTACCGCATTGCCGCCAAAATCCATCCTCTCACCGTAGAGCAGAACGCACTCACCAGCTTTAAGTCGAGAACGCCTCTCGTTCCTTGCCGTGCCAACACCATCGGTCCTGCCATCATCTTTGCGGCAGACTATGCCATCGGCGGTGCGGACGGTACGCTTGGCAGAGGCATGCAATGGCAGGGACTTTCCCTTTGGATGACCCTCCGCCACGGTCCTTCCACCTGGATCACCTCGTCGTATATTCCCACGCTTCCCGGAAGACTTTTCTTCCTGTCGGAACTGGCAGGTCCGCTCGAAGCCGATTGCAACTAATTTCGCGGCATCTTTCCGCGCAAATCCACGCTCGCTCCCGCTCGACGTACGGTTGTACGCCATCGGGTCGCGATCGCGAATTTTCATCGAAAACCTGCTCGCGAAATTCAAAAACGGGAAAATGTGCAGGAAGAGCGGCATCTTTCCGCGCAAATCCACGCTCGCTCCCGCTCGACGTACAGTTGTACGCCATCGGGTCGCGATCGCGAATTTTCATCGAAAATCTGCTCGCGAAATTCAAAAACGGGAAAATGTGCAGGAAGAGCGGCATCTTTCCGCGCAAATCCGCATTTGCTTAAAAAACAGGGCGAAAGCCCTGTTTTTTTGTATTGAAAAATAAAAATGGGTGTGTTATAATGAAGGAAAGACAAACCCCGAAAGGATACGGATATGAAAAAAAGATTTTCTCTTTTCTTGCTCACCTGTCTTCTTTTGCCCCTTGGGCTTTTCTCGTGTGATCGCGGAAAGCCTGTGGATCCCGAAACGCTTGCCGTAGCGGGTGAGGATATTTCCAAGTTTACGATCGTGTACGCCCCCTCGTACAGCGAAGAATTCCTCGATGCGTTTGAAGAATTCCTCGGCTATGATTACGAGCACAATCTTGAAACGGCAAACAAGCTGCAAAAGCTTTTTGCGGACACCTTCGGTGTGACCCTTCCCGTTGCAAAGGCGGGGGAAGCCCAGACGGAATACGAGATCCTCGTCGGCAAGAGCGATGACGGCTTCAAGGACAACGAATACGCTGTACGCGTTGAGGGCAAAAAGCTTATTGTGACGGGCGGCTCGGACGGCGCTGTATACCATGCGCTCGACGCCTTCAAAAAGGCATTTGCCGAAACCACCGTTGCCGATATGGTGTGGGAGGAGGGCTTCCTTCTTACGGGTGACGCCAAGATGAAGCGTGTCGCCTGCATCGGTGACAGCCTGACCGAGGGCTCGATCGGCGGTCACGTGACCCCCGAGCTTGCGTATCCCGCCGCGCTGCAGAGATTTTTGTGGCAGGATTACAACGTGTATAACTACGGTCTTGGCGGAACGTCCATGATCAATTCGAGCACCAATCCTTACATGAGCTCGAAGCAGTATGCCGACTGTCTTGCAAGCGGCATGACCTACGATGTCATTCTTGTGATGCTGGGCACCAACGACTCGAAGGTGATCGGCGATACCTGGACGGATGCGGCAAACGATGAGTTTATGTCCTGCGCGAAAACGCTGTTTGCTTCCTTGAAGGAAAAGAGCCCCAATGCGCGCTTCGCTTACATGAACTGCCCTGTGAAGTTCACGGAAGCAGGCTACGCCAACGAATATATGCTTCCCGTACAAAAGGAAGCCGCAAAAATGCTGGCGGACGAGGGCTACGATATCACCCATTACGATATGCGTGCCTACACCACCGAGGTTTTGACCAAGGACAATTTCCCCAAGGACGGTCTGCACCCGAACTATGAGGGCTATTACAAGATCGCTGAGGGCGTTCTTGATCTCGTGTACCATCTTGTAGACGGCGACGAGAACGATGCGACCAAGTATTTGATTGCTCTGGAATAAAGCAAAGGCTGTGTTCGAAAGAACACAGCCTTTTTGTAAATGTGGTGAATTATACTATCAAGTGCAACACTTTTAAGAAATAAAAACACTCATATTGAATCCTGTGTTATAATGAAGTTACCACACAAACATTAAACAGAAGGAGAATTCAATATGAGCTACCACCATT
>SVTN01000044.1 GCA_015063765.1 Oscillospiraceae bacterium
TGACGTATATTTCCGCACCCGCAAGTTCAAGGATTACGGCAAGCTCTCGGGCATTGCGGTAGAGGATCTTGAATCGGGCGCACGTATTGACGTTTCGGAGCAAAAGGAGGACCCCCTTGATTTTGCGCTTTGGAAGGCGGCAAAGCCCGGCGAGCCTGCATGGCACTCCCCTTGGGGCGAGGGCCGTCCCGGTTGGCACATTGAGTGCTCTGCCATGGTGAGAAAGTACCTTGGCGAGACCATCGATATCCATTGCGGCGGTCAGGACCTGATCTTCCCCCACCACGAGAACGAGATCGCGCAGTCCGAGTGCTGCACGGGTGCTCCCTTTGCACGCTTCTGGATGCACAACGGCTACATCAATGTGGACAATCAGAAGATGTCCAAGTCCTTAAATAACTTCTTCACCGTGCGTGAGATCGCGGACAAATACGGCTATCTGCCGATCCGTCACTTCTTGCTTTCCTCGCACTACCGCAGCCCCATCAACTTCTCGAAGGATATCATCGAGCAGTCCGCAGCAGCGCTTGAGCGTATCTTTGGCTGTGCTGACGCCTTGAAGTTCTACGTGAAGAACGCAGAGGGTGACACGCTGCGTGAGGGCGAAGAGGCTCTGATTGCCGAATTTGAAGCCTGCCGTGCCCAGATGATCGAGGCAATGGACGACGATTTCAATACAGGCGGCGGTATTGCGGCTATCTATGACCTGATTCGCAAGCTCAACGGCGCTATGAACGGAGCAAATCCCGCTTCCCGTGCCGCGGTTGAAGCAGGCAAAAAGATCTTCGATGAGCTCACCACCCTCTTCGGCTTTGTGAAGGAGGAGGCAAACGACGACGCTCTCATTACGGAAATTGAAGCGGCGATCGAAGCACGTATGGCGGCGAAAAAGGCAAAGAACTATGCGGAAGCAGACCGCATTCGTTCCGAGCTTGCCGCACGCGGCATCATTCTTGAGGATACGCCTCAGGGAACCAAATACAAGATTACGAATGTATAATAAAAATCCGCCCCTCGGGGCGGATTTTTGCTTTTATTCAGCGGCAGCAGCCGCCCTTCCCTTCCTTTAAGGAGGGAGGATAAAATTCGTTGACCGGGAACGCCATTGCGCGGAAAATTCCGCAAGGATCGTCCTCGTTCGCGGCGGGCGTGCATTCCTTATCGGGCACCGAATACTCGGTAGCACTCACAAGGTACTGCGCCGGACGCTCAAGACGGATGACCGAGAACATGCCTACGCTGACCTGGATGCGATTGCATCCGCCCTCCGCAAAGCCTTCGGGAAAGAGTCCCGAAACCTCAAGCGGAAGCGTAGCACCGTCGCAGGTACAGCCACAGCCGCAGCTGCTTTGGCAACCGCAGGCATCCGTGCCGCACCCACAGCCGCAAGAGCCGCAGTCTGCCGTGATACGAGTTGCGAGGACGATGGGGTCCACCGTTTCGATCACAGCGGTGGGAAGGCTGTTGCAGCCATCCGCGCATACGGGAGCCGCGCAAAAGCCGCTGCCCGCATCGGAGCGGAAAATGTGTACACTGCCTTCGCCGCCGTAGAGTACGACGTTCTTTTCAAGAATTGCAAGCCCGCAAAATTCCTGGGGACGAGCGGGTGCCATGCAAGCCTCAAACTTCAAACGAATATAGAAGCGCGCGGTGATCTGATAAAAGCCACAGTTAAACGGTACCGCATCAACGCTGATCGACGTTGCGACGATCTTTGCATCCACGGTCCGCACGGTAGATGTGCGGTCAATGATCTCCTGACCGAAGGGCGTCAAGTAAACTCTACTGTCTTCAAAGCAATCCCTGTCACGACAGGAATCGAGAACACGCATCGTGCTGATGCAGACGGTTTCGCGAGAGCCCGAGGTCAAGCTACCCTGGCCGCAGGAGCATCTGCTATCTGCCATGGTATTTCCCCCTAAAAATGATTATGAGGTATTCACCTCAATACCATCTTATGCGAGAAAAAGAAAAATGCGCCGACCTGCGGCGCAGAAAAAAGGACTGCCGAAGCAGTCCTTTTTTGATAAGATCAAATATACGCGCGCAGAGATTCAGCGCAATCCTCGATGGCGGCAGAAACAGTCATCACGCAGGAATAGCCTGCTGCCGAAGCGAGCTTATCGACTTCCTTCACGAAGAGAGCAAACGCCTCCATATCATTGCCGCAGATCTTAAGCGCGGAGTCAACAAAGATATCGGTGATATCGTGGTTCGAAGCCGTGATTCCTGCGATAAAGCCGTAGAGCGCCTGAGCGTCACTCACCATAAAGCTATCGGAATCAATGAGTCGTGCCTTGTGCGTAATATCATAATTCAGCTTATTGCCCTTTTCGATGCAAATAACCGCGCCCTTACTCTCAGCAGCTGCCTTATTGACAAGCTCGATGAGAGTCTTGGTTTTGCCGGTTCCCTTTAAGCCTACGATCAGTTTTACCATGTGTGAATACCTCCGAAACAAAGAATTTGGTTTTCCCACCTTTATTGTACTATAAAAATTTGATTTTTTCAAGTACTTTGCACAAAAAAATTAAAATTATTTTAGTCTTTTTGTGAGTTTTTCCTTTTCGGATTCGTAGCCGGGCTTGCCAAGAAGGGCAAACATATTCTTTTTGTAGGATTCCACGCCAGGCTGGTTAAAGGGATTGACACCGAGGGTGTATCCCGAAACGGCGCAAGCAAGCTCAAAGAAGTAAATCAGGTAGCCCATGGAGTATGCGCTTCTGTCCGCAAGCTCAAGAAGGAGATTGGGAACGCCGCCATCGTTGTGGGCGAGAAGCGTACCGAGCATTGCCTGCTTGTTGACAAAGTCAAGCTCACGACCCGAGAGGAAGTTCAAGCCGTCAATGTTGGCTTCGTCATTGGGAATTTCAAACTGAACGCCCATATCCTCGATGGAAAGCACAGTTTCAAACATGGTTCGCGTGCCGTCCTGGATAAACTGACCGAGAGAATGAAGATCGGTGGAGAAAATAACCGAGTCGGGCAAAAGTCCCTTGCCGTCCTTCCCTTCACTCTCACCGTAAAGCTGCTTCCACCATTCGTTCAGCATTGCGGCACAAGGCTCATAGCTGACCATAACCTCGGCGACCTTGCCTTGACGGTAGAAAATATTACGGTACATGGCGTAGCGAAGTGCAATGTTGTTTTCTACGTCGTTGTTCAAAAGCTCCTCGCGTGCCTTGGCAGCGCCTGCCATAAGATCGGTCACGGAGATGCCTGCAACGGCGATGGGCAAAAGACCTACTGCGGTCAAAACGGAAAATCTACCGCCAACATCGTCGGGAACGACAAAGGTTTCGTATCCGCGCTCGGTCGAAAACTGCTTGAGCGTGCCACGCGCCTTATCCGTCGTGACAAAGATGCGCTCGCGTGCGCCATCGACACCGTACTTTTCCTCAAGAAGCGCACGGAAGACGCGGAACGCAACGGCGGGCTCGGTGGTCGTGCCGGATTTGCTGATGACGTTGACGCAAATATCCTTACCCTCGCAAAGGGCAAGAAGCTCGGTCAAAGCCGCCGTGCTGATGCTGTTACCTGCAAAATAGACGTCGGGAGTATCCTTCTTAACGTTGTTATAGAGAGGGCTCTTTACAAATTCAATGACCGCACGGGCACCGAGATACGAGCCGCCAATACCGATCACCACAAGAATATCACAGGATTTTTTGATGCGATCCGCCGCTGAGAGAATGCGGGCAAACTCCTCCTTATCGTAAGCTTCGGGAAGGTCGAGCCAGCCGAGAAAATCGTTTCCCGCGCCGTCGCGTCTTTCAACCGTGCCGTAAGCCGCGCGAACGTCCTTCGCGGTCGCAGCAAGCTCCTCTTCGTTCACAAAGGCTTTTGCAAAGCGTTCATTCAAATTTAAAACTGCCATTTTTATATTTCCTCACTTTATAATGATAACAACGTTAGGGGTTCAGATGAGCTCTGTTACCCTAAGAACATGAAAACGCCTCAAGGAGGCGGCGTAAGATCTCAAAAAAGGAGATCTTATCCACGGTTTCCGCAACCGTGATCGGTGCTTCACCGACTGTTTCACCGTCTAGGGTATAGATCACGCGCCCGACGGTATCCCCGACAGCAAGCGGAGCTTTTAAGCGCGGCGGAAGCTCAACTTCCGCATGTACAGAAGAGATCTTTTCCTTGGGGAGTGCCAAAGAAAAAGGGGTGGCTGACAAAAGTGCGCTGTCCTTCATGCCGCCGTCAACAGGAATCGCAGGGATCTTTCGTTCCTCGTCCTTATAAACACCGTAGCTCGCGAAGCCGTAATCTAGGAGTTTTTTTGCTTCTGCGTTGCGCACATCGCGCGTTTCTGCGCCCATGATCACAGCGATCAGGGAAACGCCACTCCGCTCTGCCGTAGCACTGATGCAAAACTTTGCTTTTGCGGTCGAGCCGGTTTTGAGTCCCGTAGCACCTGGATAAAAGCGGACCAAGCGATTGGTGTTGGTGAGCGTAAAGGCACCGTCACGAATGGTATCCATCCATGTGGAGCTATATTCAAGGATCTTAGGATGACGGATGAGCTCACGCGATACGATCGCGATATCACGCGCGGAAAGCACGTGGTTTTCCACCGTGTCGTCAAGCCCGTTGGTGTTTTCAAAATGCGTGTTTTTCATGGAGAGCTCTGCGGCGCGTGCATTCATTTTCGCGACGAATGCTTCCTCGCTGCCCGCAATATGCTCCGCAAGAGCGACTGCCGCATCGTTGGCACTCGCGATGACAACGCTTTTCACCATGTCGGAAAGGGGCATGCTCTCCCCCACCTTCAAATAGATCTGCGAGCCGCCCATGGAAGCGGCACGCTCGCTGACGGTGACGGAATCGTCCCAGCCTACCTTACCGTTCTCGACGGCTTCCATTACAAGAAGCAGAGTCATGACCTTGGTCACCGAGGCAGGGGGCAGAGCCTTGTCAGCGTTTTTTTCATAGAGGATCTTTCCCGTGCTCGCTTCCATCAATACAGCGGCGGCACAGGAAAGATCAAACGGCTTCTCTTCTGCATGCACCCCGATGGTAACGGCGGAAAGCAAGAAGGAAAGAAGCAAAAGAAGGGACAAAAGCTTTTTCATAAGGTGAATCCTTTCGTTTCGTATTCACCCTATTATAGTCCTTCCCACGTCAATTTATGAAAAAATCAGTTATACTTCGGGAGATAGTTACCATGTGCCTCAATGAGATCATCGACCATCTTCTTGATGGTATCGATGTCAAGCTCCGATCCCGTATGAGGGTCAAGCATTGCCGCCTGATAAATGTGCTCACGCTTTTTGGTGACAGCCGCCTCGATGGTAAGAAGCTGAACGTTGATGTTGGTCATGTTCATTGCCGCACACTGTACGGGAAGCGCACCGACATGGCAAGGATGGATACCGTAGCCGTCAAGCAGACAAGGCACCTCGACACAAGCCTCCTCGGGAAGGTTGGAGATCAGGTGTCCCTTGTTGAGGACATTACCGCCGATCTTGTAGGGCTTGTTCTCAACGATTGCGGCGATGATGTGTGCCGCATACTCACCGCTGAGGGTATGCTCAGGCGCATTTTCACCCGTCAGCTCCTCATACTGCGTCTGCCACTTTTTGATCAGGTTGACACAGCGGCGGGGATATTCGTCGAGCGGAATATTAAACTTTTCAATCAGCTCGGGATAATTTCTCTTGATGTAGAAGGGATTGTACTCCGCGTTATGCTCACTCGACTCGGTACAGTAATAGCCGAAGTTTCTGACATAATCGTAGCGAACCATGTCACCGCTCTTATAATTCGGGTCAGCGAACAATTCATTAATTTTCGCTTTGATGGCAGGATAGAGGTCAACACCGTTCTTGTCACGGATCTCCAGCAACCACCCCATATGGTTGATGCCCGCGATCAATTCCTTTCTTCCTTCAAGCTTGTCCTCCATACCGAGGGCGGTGAGAAGCCCTTTCGAGCAAACCTGCACGCTGTGGCAAAGACCTACGGTATTGATGGGGGTATATCTCTGCATATAGCCCGAGAGCATTGCCATGGGGTTGGTGTAGTTTAAGAAGAAAGCATCGGGGCAGACTTCTGCCATATCCTTTGCGAAATCCTCCATCACAGGGATGGTACGGAGTGCACGCATAATGCCGCCGATACCAAGGGTATCGCCAATGGTCTGACGGAGGCCGTATTTTTTGGGGATCTCAAAGTCGATGATGGTAGAGGGATCGTAGCCGCCAACCTGAATGGCATTGATAACGAAGGATGCGCCACGAAGAGCATCTTTTCTCTGCTCGGGACCGACGTAGACCGCAATGCTTCCCTTTCCGCCCTTCTTTTCACGAATGGCATCGAGAAGAGCCTTGCTTTCGTTCACGCGCTTCGCGTCAATATCGTAGAGCGCAAAATCAAAATCCTTCAGAGAATCAATGCACATGCAGTCGCCAATAACATTCTTTGCAAAAACGGTGCTTCCTGCACCCATAAATGTGATTTTCATAGGAGATCTCCTCTCATTTTGTTTTTCACTGTATCAATTATATCTTGACAAACCCAAAAACAAAATGGTATAATGTTATTAGTGTTTATCATTTTGTTATATTCAAGGAGAAGAAAATGCGTAGGGACTCCATCATTTCAAACCAAAGCTACAAGGGCATTAACCCTGTGCTTTTCGGAACACAAAAATGCGCGCCCCGTCACAGCTTCGGTCCTGTGGTGCGAAATTGGTTTTTGATCCACTACATTATATCCGGCACAGGCATATTCCGCACGGAGGGACAAGAGTACCGCCTGCATGCAGGAGAAATGTTTGTGATCCATCCCGGACAAGAAACCTATTACGAAGCGGACAGTCTGACGCCGTGGCATTATACTTGGATCGGGTTCACCTCTGACATGCCGCTTCCCGTACAGCTCCCCCCCGTCATTCATGCTCCTACCGCCGGCGTGATCTTCCAAAAAATGTTGGATTGCGAAACGCACGATAAAGGGCGCAGCGCATTTCTTTGTGCAAGAATCTGGGAGCTTTTTACTCTGCTTCTGGAAAGAGGCGAAAAGAAAGAGAGCGATTATATACAACACGCTCTCGACTGCATTCACTCCGAATACGTCGAGCCCATCACGGTAGAAACGATCGCTTCTCGCTTAGGGCTCAACCGAAGCTACTTCTCCACTCTCTTTAAATCCAAAATGGGAGTTTCGCCGAAAAGATACCTTTTCGAATACCGTATGCGCATGGCGGCAAACTTTTTAACGGAGGAAAAAAAGTCGGTCTCCGTCACAGCAAACTCAGTCGGCTATACAGATATATTCAATTTTTCAAAGATGTTCAAGCAGTATTACGGCGTATCCCCGATGGAGTACGCCAAGCAAGAGAAGCCGTTTTAAATTGCTTCGCTTTTGAATTCACCGCGGTGCAGATGCATCACCGAGGTAAAACCGATCTCGCGCAAAAGCGCCTTTGCGTCCTCAAAGCCAAAATCGATCGTATCCTTATGATGGCTGTCGGCGCAAAGAATCACTTTTGCGCCTTCTTTTTTAAGAGCATGGAGAATTTCCGCATGCGGATAAGGGGTCGTGCGATAGCCGCGCGAGATGGCACCCGTATTGACCTCAAAGATAGCACCGCTCTTTGCCGCCTCCAAAGCGTATTTCACCGCAAGTGCGCGATATTTGTCATTCGGAAGGAAAAAGGGGTGCTGCTCATCAAATTTGGTAAGCAGATCGAAATGACCGATAATGTCGGGGCGGTAGATATTGATATAGGTACAAAACGCGCCGTAATAATCCTCTGCCATACGAATGGCATCTCCCTGATAGACAGAAACCGCCACCTGCATGCACTCATAAGAGGAGTCCACGGGGTAATAGACGCCGCCAACGCGGAAATAGTGAGAGGAGCCGAGGACATAATCAAATTGCGAATGATCAAGAGGATAGGAAGAATCCTCTTCGACACCGGCGTAGATCTCGATCTCCTTACCGTATTTTTCCTTCACGCGACGGATCTCGGCAAGATATCCGTCGGTATCCCTCATACAATAGCTGTAGTCAAATGCGGTATAGCCGTGTCCCGAAAAACCAATAGCGTCAAAGCCCTTTTCGAGCGCTGTCAGCACCACCTCTTCTACGGTGCTTTTGCCATCGCAAAAGGTGGTATGTGTATGGTAATTTGTTAGCATATTTCAACGCCTTTCTTTGTCAGAGCATATTTTGTGAGAAGCGCTTGTCCGTTTGTATTGATAAGGTGCGCGTGAAGCCGTACAAGCCGGTACACGGACATGTTTTTAAATTACGAAACGCCACGCTGCTTGGATTTTTCAAGCATCCACTATTTTATCATAAATCTGTCACGAAATCAAAGATTTCGTGTGGGGGCTTCGCTCCCTTGGGGCGCATGGCGCCCGGAACAGATTTCAGATACAGTCAAACGAACTTTGCCGAAAGGCAAAGTCCGCGTGCAAAGCACGCGGCTGCAAGAACTAAGTTCTTGCAGCTGTGTTTTATTGTATCACATTTGTTTTGAATTTTCAATAGATTTTCTCTGCAAAGCAAGCAAAATATTATGAGAAAAATTTTAAAAAGCTCTTGACTTTTCAGAAAAGATATGCTATACTCTTTCTCGTGCGTGGAGAGATGGCTGAGTTGGTCTAAGGCGCACGACTGGAAATCGTGTATGCACTGATACTGCATCTAGGGTTCGAATCCCTATCTCTCCGCCAAAAAATCCATACCCCGAATGGGGTATGGATTTTTTCTTTTGGCGGTGAGATAGGATTGATTCGAACCCTCTCCGCGTAGCGGAATTGGGGTTCGATCGTTCGCCGCAGAGCAACCGCCGCTTGCGAGCGGGTGGCAAGGCGAAACAACTTCGAGCGTAGCGAGAGCCTCCCTATCTCTCCACGTACCCCATTCGGGGTACGGTTAAGCGATATGGGATTTTATCAAAGATCTTCGGGGATTTTTCCCTTGAAAACCCAAATCGGTTACCGTATAATCAAGGTACAGTATCCCATTTTAACACAGAAAGGTGTTCTGAAAATGACTTTTCTCTCCCCCAACGATCCAAGGTTTCAAGCGGATTCCGATGCCGTATCCATTCAAAATGCAATTAACGCAGCGGAAGAAGGAGATATTCGAACCGTTTGCATTCCGCGCATTTGTGCCAGAACAGGAAAGCCCGAATGGATCATCGATAAGTCCATTTTGCTTCCTTCCAACATTACCGTTCTGTTGGACGACTGTCACCTTATCTTAAAAGCTGGCGTTTATGAAAATATTTTTCGCAACAAAAACCTGTATACCGATATCGATATTAAGCCGGAAGGCAAGCAATCGGGCATACGCATTATCGGCATGGGCGATGCGATCTTAGACGGCGGCGAGGGCAACGACCTGACAGAATCCACGAGTTTGAAGGATGGACGGCCCAGCATCCGCTTTAACAATTTTATTCTTTTGCACAACGTCGATAACTACGTCATTGAAAACATATCCTGCGTTAATATGCGCTGGTGGGCGATCAACCAGATCTGTTGCACACACGGAAGACTTGAAAACATCCGTTTCTTTAACGGAAAGTTTATCGCTAACCAAGACGGTATTGATTTTCGAATCGGTTGCTCCAACATCTATGTCAACAATATTACAGGGCGTTGCGGCGACGATGTAATCGCGCTTTCCGCTTTTGCAGGCTCAAAGGAATGCGAGAGATTTTTAGTAGAGGGCATGCAACCAGACATTCACGACATGACCATCACGAACGTGTGCGCACACACGCATTACGCCTTGGTTGCCATGCGAAACACAGACGGTGCAAAGATCTACCGCATTTTTATCGAAAACATCCGCGATTCGGGGGGAGAATACGGGCCTTTCTGCTGTGTAAGAATCGGGGAAAACCTTTACTATCGTGACCGAACCTCCATTCTCGGCGAAACCTACGACATCCACGTTAAAGGCGTCTACTCCATGACGCTTTGCACTGTAATGCTCGGCGGAGCCTTGAAGGATTCCCACATTTCGGACGTATACGCAAACGGAAGTTCCATGAGTGCAATCTCCACCTATTCCCTCAACAAGTATCTTGAAAGGCAGAAAAAAATCGCGTGGGGCGGAGCAACACTTGAAAACGTGGTTTTCGACAACATCCATTATAACGGTACTGCGGGTCACTGCGACAAGGAATGGATGAACGAGCCCGGCACACCTTATAGCGGATGCGCACTTGATTTCAGACGTATGCGTGAGGAGGATTTTTTCAAAAACGTCGTTTTCCGCGACATCTTTGCGCGTGAGGGCGCTGAGCTTTGCATTGCGTGCGATAAAATAAAGCCCGACATTCGCAATTGAAGACAAACAAAATAAAAAAACTCTTTCCTCTCGGAAAGAGTTTTTTGTTTCAAAAGAATGTTGCAACCTCTTGCTCCGGCTTCTTTGCGTAGTCGCAGGAGATCATTTCAAGCACGGGACCCTTGCCACGGTAGATCTTGTTATACTCTAACACGATTTTGCCTGTGACGGTGATCCAATCGCGCGTTTCGAGCGGCACTCTTTCCTTCGCTTTGACGGCAAGTCCGCGGTAAGTGATATCCGCTTCACAGCAGGTCATCACGTGTCTGCCGACCACGAACTGCGTGTCAGGCAGGCTTTTATCTCTTGCTACGATGCCCTTGAAGCAAAGCGTTTTGCCGATATACTTATCCATTTCCTCGGAAAGATCGCGATAGAAGATGGCATAATCGGTGTCGTTGATCTCGACGACCTCGGCGTCAAGATCGTAAGGCAGGGGGTCTTCGATGGTATCCTGCTCAAACGAGCCGTCCTCGTACTCAAAGCCGATTGCCGCCTTGCGCGACGACCCACGCACGATCTTGTGCAGCTCTTCCTTGCTGATCTTTTCGTTATAGCGGTTAAAAACGATGACCTCGCAGGATTGCAGCTTATCCACCGTCAACTGACGCATGTTGGCGTTATAGGAAAGAAATGTCGATGCGTCGGCAAGCATAAACTCCTGATAGACAAGCCATCCGTCGGGGAGTGCGTTGTAAAGAAGGTCGAGCATCCACATGCCGTTGTACTCTACCATCACGCGGACAGCCTTGGCATCGTTTGCCATTTTTTCGAGGTTTGTGGGTGTGAGCTCCTCCTCGCTCTCCAGCGTCTTGATGACAACGTTCTTGTAAGGGAACGAGGACACATCCAGCTCCTCTTCTCCCTCTTCGCAAAGAAGAATCAAGGTGCTCTCCCCTGCGTTAAAGCGCTCGTCCTCCATGGTTTCCTGGATAAGACGGGTCTTTCCCGCTTCGAGGAAGCCTGTAAAGAGATAAACGGGAATTTCTTTTTTCTGTGCCATAGCTTATCCTTTCAAGGAAACGCCAAACAGGGTTTCCAAGGCTTCTTTTTTTACATTGGAGCCGATCACGCAAAGACGTCCTGTAACAGCGGCACTGCCAAAGCGAACATCACCTTCACCGGGAACATAGTCAAAGTGGATCCATTTTCCGTCGGGCGTGGGAAGGATACCCTTGGCACGAAGGATCATGCCATAAGCTTCGGTGTTTTCGGCAATTGCCTCGAGAATGTTCTTGATCTCCTCTTCGGCAAAGCATTTTTCGGTTTCTGCGCCAAGGGCGGTAAAGACCTCATCGGCGTGGTGGTGGTGATGGTGGCAAGAGCACTCGGGATCATGGCACTCTTCCCCGTCGTGATGATGGTGATGATGCTCGTGCTCATCCTCATCGTGATGATGGTGGCAGGAGCACTCGGGGTCGTGGCATTCTTCCCCGTCGTGATGATGGTGATGCTCGTGCTCATCCTCATCGTGGTGATGGTGGCAGGAGCATTCGGGATCGTGGCACTCTTCCTCACCGTGGTGATGGTGGTGATGCTCGTGCTCATGATGGTGCTCATGATG
>SVTN01000045.1 GCA_015063765.1 Oscillospiraceae bacterium
ATGACGGGGGGATCGGCGACCGCCGCGCGTGCGATGGCAAGCAGCTGTCTTTGTCCCTGCGAGAGCCCTGCGCCGCCGCCGTGGAGCACGGTATCATACCCTTCGGGAAGACGGGTGATGAAGTCGTGCGCTCCTGCCAAGGTTGCGGCACGGATGCAGTCTTCGTCCGAGGCATCAAGGCGCCCGTAGCGGATGTTCTCCATTACGCTGCCCGTGAAGAGGCAGGTGTCCTGCAGCACGATGCCGAGCGAGCGGCGAAGGTCGGACTTTTTGATCTTATTGATATTGATGCCGTCGTAACGGATCTTACCGTCGGCGATATCATAGAAGCGGTTGATGAGGTTGGTGATGGTGGTCTTACCCGCACCCGTCGCGCCGACAAAGGCGATCTTCTGCCCCGGCTCGGCGTAGATGTCCACGTTGTGCAAGACGATCTTGTCGGGGCGATAGCCGAAGTCCACGTCAAAGAAGCGCACGTCGCCCCGAAGGGGGGTGTAGGTGACGGTGCCGTCCTTTGCGTGGGGATGCTTCCAAGCCCAAACGCCCGTGCGCTCGGCGCACTCGACGAGAGTGCCGTTCTCCTCCTTCGCGTTGACGAGCGTCACGTAGCCGTCGTCCGTTTCGGGCTCTTCGTCAATGAAGGCGAAGATGCGCGACGCGCCTGCAAGACCCATGACAATGGCGTTGATCTGCTGAGAGAGCTGACCGACGTTACCCGAAAACTGCTTGGTCATGTTGAGGAAGGGGACGATCACGGAAGCCCCGATCGCCATGCCCGAGAGGCTGACGTTGGGTGCTTCGGTCACGATGAGGATGCCGCCGAGGATGGCGACGAGAGCGTAGAGAATGTTACCGATGTTATTGAGAATGGGCATTAAGGTATTGGCGTATCGGTTTGCCTTTTCCGCATCGCGGAAGAGGGCGTTGTTGATCTCGTCAAAGTCCTGAACGCTTGCGTTTTCGTGGCAGAAGACCTTGACGACCTTCTGACCGTTCATCATTTCCTCGATATAGCCCTCGGTCTTACCGATCGCCATCTGCTGGCGCAGGAAATACTTTGCCGAGCCGCCGCCCACCTTCTTCGAGATGATGCTCATGGCGACGACTCCGCCGATGACGAGGAGGGCAAGCCAAGCGCAGAAATAGAACATGATGAAGAAGACGGTGAGAAGAATGACGGTCGAGTTTAAAAGCTGAGGAAAGGAGCGCGATACCATTTCACGGAGCGTGTCGATATCGTTGGTGTAATAGGACATGACGTCCCCGTTTTTGTGGGTATCAAAATAGCGGATCGGGAGCTTTTGCATCCGTCTGAACATCTCGCCGCGCATTTTGTAGAGCAGCTTTTGCGTTACGATCGCCATGGCGCGGTTGTAGGCAAAGTTTGCAAGCAATGCGACGATATAAAGAGAGGCAAGAAGGATCAAAAGCGGCACGAGGCTCTCAAGCGCCGTGCTCCATGCGCCGTTCCCCGCGTGGGTTTCGATCAGTGCAATGACTTTTTGCATGAAGAGTGAGGGAATGGAAGAAACGGCGGCGGAGAAAACGATACAAAGAGTGATGAAGGTCATGGCGACGGGGAACGAGGAATACAGCGTCTTTAAGACGCGAAGAAAGGTTCCCTTTTTGGCTGTTGGCTTTTTCATCACGCATCCACCTCCTCTTCCTCGCCCGTGCGGCACTGAGATTCGTAGATCTCGCGATAAACGTCGCTCTCACGCAAGAGAGATGCGTGGTCGCCGATGGCGGTGATCCTACCGCCGTCCATGAGGATGATCTTATCCGCTTCCATCACGCTTGCAACGCGCTGGGCGATAATGATCTTGGTGGTTTCGGGGATGAAGGATTGGAAGGCGGCACGGATATGTGCATCCGTTTTGGTGTCCACCGCACTCGTAGAGTCGTCAAGGATCAGAACCTTCGGCTTTTTGAGAAGGGCTCTTGCAATGCAAAGACGTTGCTTTTGGCCGCCCGAAACGTTGGCACCGCCCTGCTCAATGTAGGTATCGTATTTTTCGGGGAATGCTTCGACAAACTCATCGGCACATGCCATGCGGCAGGCTTCCTTCATTTCTTCCTCGCTCGCATTCGGGTCGCCCCAGAGAAGGTTCTCGCGGATGGTTCCCGAGAAGAGGACGTTTTTCTGCAGCACCACGGCAACGCTGTCGCGCAGGACGGTGAGGTCGTAATCTCTCACGTCGACACCGCCGACAAGCACCCTGCCCTCACTGACGTCGTAAAGGCGTGAAATGAGCTGAATGAGGGTGGATTTGGACGAGCCCGTGCCACCGAGGATACCCACCGTTTCACCCGAGCGAATGGAAAGATTGATCTCGGAAAGCGCTGCTCTTTCCGCCGTTTTGGAATAGCGGAAGGTAACATTTTCAAAAACAACATCGCCGTTTTCCACGCGCATAACGGCGTTTTCGGGAGATAAGACGGTCGTTTCCTCACGAAGCACCTCGGCAATACGGGAGGCACTCTCTGCGGAGAGGGTCATCATGACAAAGATCATCGACACCATCATCAGGCTCATGAGGATCTGGAAGCCGTAGGTGAGGAGGGCGGAAAGCTTACCGACATCGAAGCCCGACATGGGCTCGGCAATGATGGCGCGTGCGCCGAAATAGAGGGTAAAGACCATGACGGCGTACAGGCACATCTGCATCAAGGGGCCGTTGAAGGCAAGGATCTTTTCGGCTCTTGTAAAGTCGGCGCAGACGCTTTTTGCCTCGCGGTCAAACTTCGCGTTTTCATAGTCCTCTCTGACAAAGGATTTGACCACGCGCGCACCGATAATGTTCTCTTCAATGGACTCGTTGAGCTTATCGTAACGGCGGAAAACGCAGCGGAAGAGGGGCATTGTTTTGCGGATAACGAGGATCAAGCCGACCGCAAGCACGGGCACAACGGCGAGGAAGATGACCGCCATCGTGCCGCCCATCACGAACGCCATGACAAGGGCGAAGACGAGCATCAAGGGACTGCGGATGGCAACGCGGATGAGCATCATATACGCCATTTGAACGTTGGCGACGTCGGTCGTCAAGCGCGTAACGAGCGAGGCACTCGAAAACTTATCGATATTCTCAAAGGAAAATTCCTGCACCCGTGCAAACAGGTCGTGGCGCAGGTTTTTGGCAAAGCCGCACGCCGCCGTTGCGCACGCGCTGCCTGCAAGCGCACCGAAGCTTAAGGAAATGATGGCAAGCAAAATAAGCAGCAGCCCGTAGCGGATGACCACGGAAAGCTCGCATCCTTCCCCGATGTTTTTGATGAGAAGTGCTGCAACGAAGGGGATGAGGCACTCCATCACCACCTCAAGTGCCACGAGAACGGCGGAGGCAATTGACTTTCCCTTATATTCCCTCACGCACGCGGCAAGTGTTTTTAACAAATGATCGCTTCCTTTCAAAGATAATTCAAAGATAAATAGATAAATACAAACATTAGGTATTCTAACATATTTTTTTCACGCCGTCAATATTTGAGAAAGAAAAAAACGCGGCGCGCCGCGTTTTTTTCTTTTGGTTTATTCGCCGACTTCATCCGTGAAGAAGCGGGAGAGCTTCTCCATCAGCTCGGGGCAATCGTCCGAATGGATGATCATCTCGATGGGGGACTGCAGATCAAGGCTGTAGATACCCATGATGGACTTACCGTTGACGAGATATCTCTGCGAACGAAGGTCAACGAGAACGTCGCTCATCGTCACGGTTTCGATGAAGATACGAATGTCTTGGATGGTAGAAAGACGGATCCACTGCTTTTGCATGGTTTTATTCCTTTCGTTTTATATTGTTATTTTTGATTAACCGAGGAGATTAAAGAGGTTGAAGCGCACGATGAGTGCGGCAAAAACGATAGAGATGGTGGAGAGGAGCTTGATGAGGATGTTGATGGAGGGGCCTGCCGTATCCTTGAAGGGGTCACCGACCGTGTCGCCGACAACGGCCGCCTTATGGCAATCACTTCCCTTTCCGCCATGGACACCGCCCTCAATATGCTTCTTGGCGTTATCCCAAGCACCGCCCGAGTTGGACATAAAGACGGCAACGAGGAAGCCTGTTACGGTAGCACCCGCAAGAAGTCCGACAACGCCGTTGGGACCGAGGATCAGACCCGTGATAATGGGGGCGATCACAGCGACAACGGTGGGAAGGATCATCTCCTTCAAGGACGCCTTGGTGCAAAGGTCAACGCAGGTCGCGTAATCCGCGTCTGCTTCACCCGACATAAGACCCGTGATCTCGCGGAACTGACGGCGCACCTCTTTTACAATGCTCTGTGCGGCTCTGCTGACAGCATTCATCGTGAGTGCGGCAAAGAGGAAGGGGAGGCATCCGCCGATGAAGAAGCCGACGAGAACGGCGGGGTAGGTGATGCTTAAATCAAAGACGAAGGTGCTGCCGACATTCATCGTATTCACCTTGTCGATATACGAGGTCATCAAAGCAAGCGCGGTGAGTGCCGCGGAGCCGATGGCAAAGCCCTTGCCCGTAGCGGCGGTGGTGTTGCCGAGGGCGTCAAGCGCGTCGGTGCGACGGCGAACCTCCTTATCAAGACCTGCCATTTCCGCGATACCACCTGCGTTATCGGCGATAGGACCGTAGGCGTCGGTGGCAAGCGTGATGCCAAGCGTCGAAAGCATACCGACAGCTGAGAGTGCGATGCCGTAAAGACCGAACTTAGCACTTTCCGCACCGCCTGCCGCAAAGAAGGCAACGAGAATGGCGACGGCAACGATCACAATGGGAGCGAGCGTGGAGAGCATACCGAGGCTGACACCGCTGATGATGGTGGTGGCAGAGCCCGTTTCGGTGCTGTCGGCAAGATCCCTTGTGGGCTTGTAGGTATCGGAGGTGTAATACTCGGTGAATTTACCGATGAGCACGCCTGCGAGAAGTCCCGCAACGATGGAGAAATAAAGACCGATGCGATCCATACCGAGGCAGAGCCAGATGATAAAGAAGGAGGCAATGGCAATCAAGATCGCGGAAAGGTTGGTGCCGCGAGAAAGGGCGCCGAGCAGCTTTTTTTGGTCGGTGGATTCGCCCGTGCGAACGAAAAAGCTACCGATGAGGGAGCAGAAAATACCTGCGGCGGAAATGAGAAGAGGGACGCTGAGACCCCAGATGTTACCGAATGCGGCAACACCGAGTGCGGCGGCGGAAACAATCGAGCCGACGTAGGACTCGTAAAGATCGGCGCCCATGCCCGCAACGTCACCGACGTTGTCACCCACATTGTCTGCAATGACAGCGGGGTTGCGGGGGTCGTCCTCGGGAATGCCTGCCTCCACCTTACCGACAAGGTCGGCACCGACGTCAGCCGCCTTGGTGTAGATACCGCCGCCGACACGGGCAAACAGTGCCATCATGGAAGCACCCATACCGAAGGTGAGCATTGCCGACGAGATCTCGGCTGCATTCTTATGAAATACATACTTTAAAAGAGCAAACCAAACGGAGATATCGAGAAGACCGAGACCCACGACCACGAAGCCCATAACAGAGCCTGCCGAAAAGGCAACGCGAAGGCCCTTTGCAAGGCTTTTCTGCGAGGCGCACGCCGTTCTGGCGTTTGCCTGCGTTGCGATCTTCATTCCGATAAATCCCGAAAGCCCCGAGAAGATACCGCCCGTCACAAAGGCGAAGGGGGTAAACCAGCTGAAGTCCTCAAAAAGGAGTGCCATCAGGCATAGGACAACGAATACGATTGCAAAAAAGATGCCGACCACCGTATATTGGCGGCGCAGATACGCAGAAGCACCCGAGCGAATGGATGCCGAGATCTTCTGCATTTGCTCCGTGCCCGCATCCGCACGCAAAACACGGCGCGCGGTGAAAAAGGCGTAGAGCAGGGCAACGATTGCCCCGACGAAGGTGAGCACTACGATTAAATTTTCCATACTTCTTCCTTTTCTTCTTTCTTCTTTAAAACGTCCAAAAAACCGAGGTTATATCTGCACAAGCCGTTTTGGCTTGTCATTTTTTTATCATTCTTAAAATTTAGTATAAAAATATTATAAAACAACACTTCCCGTTTGTCAAGGACTTTTGCGACCATTTTTGTGTATTTTTTCACTTTTAATCTGCAATTTCCTGCAAAAATCCCATTTTTTCATCTCTTATACGCAACTTTCCGCAAGTTAGAGCGCAAAAAAGTGCAGTTCGCTTTCCTCACATTCGCTTAAGCCTATTTTTTTTAAAAAATGCAAAGGGGGCTTGCAAAAACGCCTGCGTTGTGTTAAAATGAACTTAGATAATTAAATTTTTAAAAGGAGAATATCCATGAAAAAATTTGGTGTTGGTATTCAGCTGTACGGTGTCAAAAATTCCATGCAAAAGGATTTCGAGGGCACCCTTGCAGCCATCAAGGAAATGGGATACGAGTACGTGGAGTTTGCCGGCTATTTCGGCAGAACGAGCGACGAGATCAAGGCACTTCTCGACAAGCTCGGGCTCAAGTGCGTATCGGCACACCAGGCGCTTGATTTCTTCGACAAGGATCCGCAAAAGGGCGTTGATTTTCTCAAAAACTTCGGCGTAAAATACGTGGTCGTTCCGTGGTACGCCAAGGAAGCGCTTGCGGGAACGGACCAGTGGGAGGCTACCGTGAAAAACTTTACCGAAAAGGCAGAGCTTTTCGCAAAGAACGGCATGATGCTCGGCTACCACAACCACGACTTTGAGTTCAAAAAATTCGAGGGCAAGTACCTCCACGACTACATCTTTGATGCCATTCCCGAGGACAAGATCGTGCCCGAGCTTGACACCTGCTGGGTCCACTATGCAGGGCTGGATCCCGCCGACAAGATCCGCGAATTCAAGGGTCGCGTGAACATCGTTCATTTGAAGGACTTTAACTGCAAGGAGCTGGGCGGCGGTCCCGCTTACGCACTCATCGACGCCGACGGCAATCCCATGGACGTTCCCTCGAAGGAGGACAACGCCTTCCGCTTTATGCCTCTCGGTACGGGAAGACAGGACTTTGCAAAAATTCTCGCAGCCTGCGAGGAGAGCGGCACCGAGATCGTCATCGTGGAGCAGGATCAGGTGTACGACGGCATGACCGAGCTTGAAGCAGCAAAGATCAGCCGCGACTACTTAAAGAACACCTTTGGAATTTAAGGAGGACGAAGATGTCGGCACGCTTTGAAATCAAGGTCGCCAAGAACGGCGACTACATGTTCAACCTTTTCGCACCCAACGGCAAGATCATTGCCACCTCGGAGACTTATTCCTCCTTGCAAAACTGCAAGAACGGAATTGACAGCGTCAAAAGAAACGCCGCTTCCCATGTTGAGGATCAAACGAAGACGGACGCCGCTCCCCTTCTCTGCCCCAAGTACGAGATCTATCTTGACCGCGAGGACAAATTCCGCTTCCGCTTACGTGCCTCGAACGGCGAGATCATCTGCGTATCGCAGGCTTACACCGTGAAGGCAAGTGCGCAAACGGGAATCGCAAGTCTTGCGGAAAACGCACCCGACGCTGAGACGGTAATGCTCGAACAGTAATTTTCTTACAGCACGGAGGCTGTTTTTACAGTCTCCGTGCTTTTTTCGCGGTTTTTCACTTGACAAACGCGAAAAAGAAGTCTATAATAATTAAGATAAAAATAATTTCTGCTTTTTTCAAGGAGAACGCTATGGCAAACGAGAAAAAAATGGTGGAAGCCATCACCTCGCGTGACGAGGACTTCGCGCAGTGGTACACCGACATCGTCAAAAAGGCAGACCTGATCGACTATTCGAGCGTCAAGGGCTGTATGATCATCCGTCCCTACGGATATGCTATTTGGGAAAACATCCAAAAGATCCTCGACACCCGCTTTAAGGAAACGGGTCACGAGAACGTATACATGCCTATGTTCATCCCCGAGAGCCTTTTGCAGAAGGAGAAGGAGCACGTAGAGGGCTTCGCTCCCGAGGTTGCTTGGGTCACGATGGGTGGCTCGGAGCGTCTTTCGGAGCGTCTTTGCGTACGTCCGACCTCCGAAACGCTTTTCTGTGAGCATTACAAAAACATCATTCGCTCCTACCGCGACCTTCCCAAGCTCTACAACCAGTGGTGCTCTGTCGTTCGCTGGGAAAAGACCACCCGTCCCTTCCTTCGCAGCCGCGAATTTTTGTGGCAGGAGGGTCACACCATGCATGCAACCGCAGAGGACGCCGAAGCAGAAACGCTCCGCATGCTGAACGTGTACGGCGACTTCTTTGAAAAGGATCTCGGCATGCCCGTGCTTCGCGGTCAGAAGACGGACAAGGAAAAGTTTGCAGGTGCTAAGGCAACCTATACCGTGGAAGCCCTGATGCACGACGGTAAGGCGCTCCAAGGCGGTACCTCCCACAACTTCGGCGACGGCTTCTGCCGCGCCTTCGATATTCAGTATCTCGACAAGGACAACACCCTCAAATATTGCCATCAGACCTCTTGGGGCGTATCTACCCGTATCATCGGCGGAATCATCATGACCCACGGCGATGACCGCGGTCTTGTGCTTCCCCCCGCCGTTGCTCCCATTCAGGTCATTATCGTTCCCGTCCAGCAGCACAAGGAGGGCGTTCTCGAGGCTGCCGAAGCACTCCGCGTCCGTCTTTCCTCGGTCTGCCGTGTCAAGGTGGACGACAGCGACAACTCGCCCGGATGGAAGTTTGCCGAGCATGAAATGCGCGGTGTTCCCGTCCGCATCGAGCTCGGTCCGCGCGACATTGCATCGAACAGCTGTGTGCTTGTCCGCCGCGACAACCTAGAAAAGCAGTTCCTCTCGCTCGACGGAATTGAGGAGACGGTGAAGGAGCAGCTTGCTCTCGTTACCACCTCTCTTTACGAAAAGGCACTTGCCAACCGCGCCGCCCGCACCTATACCGCAACCACTCTTGATGAGCTGATCTCCATCGCAAACGAGAAGAGCGGCTACATCCGTGCTATGTGGTGCGGCAAGCTCGAATGCGAGCTCAAGCTCAAGGAGGAGGCAGACGTTTCCTCCCGTTGCATCCCCTTCGGTGACACCGAGGAGATCAGCGACAAATGTGTCTGCTGCGGCCGCCCTGCCAAGAAGCTCGTTTATTGGGGCAAGGCGTACTGATTGAAAGCAAAAAAAAAATACAGAAAGGAGACGGCGATGGCATCCCCCCACAGAGATTCTGCCTTGACCCCGTTACAGATCCCCGGCGGCAGGACCCTTCTGATCGATAACCGTATCGGTGTCGCAGACGCGGCTTCCACCCTCGTCTCCTTTGCAAAGCGCGGTGCCGAGGAGGGCTATACCGTTATCTCGGATCTCATCCAAGGTGAGCATGACGCGCACGACATTCCGCGCCTGCACATCTGCACGCTTCTGCGCCCCGGCAAGCATGCCAATCTTGCCGGTGTGATCAACGCAATGGGAACGCTTGCCGCATCCCATGCCATTGAGCGCAATTCGGATACGCGCACACAGATCCGTTGGCTGGGCGACATCCATCTTGAAAGACGGCGGTTTACCCTGTTCAAGACCAAAAGGATCGCCACCGTCTTTTCTCAAAGCCTTCTTCTGCCCAGCGGGTTTCTCGACTATATGATCCTGCACGCTGTCATTGACATGCCCGAGTCACGCTTCCCCGTCCGCATGGTGGATGCGGTGACCAGGATCTTCACCTCGCGTCCTGTCAGCAACGCCGACCATCTGACACACGCCTTTTTGCACGATTTTTACGGCATGTATTTTGCCATTCCCAAGGAAAAAGAGGTTCGTCTTTCCTTTTGGGATGAATATATTGCCCGCTCGCTCCTGATCGGCAAGCGCGTGCGCTTCCGTGACGGGAAAAAGCACCGCCGCGGCAAGGCGATCTCGGTGACCCCCGAGGGGGCTTTGGTCGTGCTTGGAAGAAAAGGCGCACGCTACGAGATCACCTCACAATCCGCACTTCTTTAACACCGCTTTCGACGAAAGCGGTGTTATTCTTTTTTTTCGCGCATATAATCTCGGTAGAAATCACGTTTTGGAGGACGCTATGCGCTGGCAAAAGGAAAAGGATCCCCTATCTCCGGGAAGGAAAGGAGAAGAAAGAAGCCTCTCTTCCCCACTCTCGCTCTTCGGACTTCTTGCGGTGCTTTTGACCGTGATCTCCTTTTTCGTTTGGAACGGAGATACGGGCACGGGGGACGTGGGGCGTGCCGTTTCCTATTTTGAGGATTTTTTCAGTGAAAACGAAGCCGTCGCCGTGTTTCTCGGCTGGGAGGGCGAGTGAAAAGCGCCGTTAGTTTTTGCGAAGCGCTGCCCGCATTCACCCTCCTCGTTTATCTTTTTCTCTCCGAAGCACCTGCCGTTTGGCTGCTTTTTTTCGGGGCGCTTGCGCTACACGAATGGGGGCATATCGTCGCGTTCCGCCTTGTGCGGCGGGAAACCCCCATCCTTTGTCTTTCGGGGGTGGGGACCCGTCTTTCCTCCCCGCTTCCTCTTCTTCCGTGGGAGGAGGCGGTCACAGCCCTCGCAGGACCGCTTGTAAACATTCTTTTCGCGCTGCTTGCACTTCGCTTCGGGCAGGGCGGTTTTTTTCTCTTATTCGCCGTGACACATCTCATCTTTGCCGTCGGCAACCTGCTCCCCTTTGGAGCATCCGACGGAGAGCGGCTTTTATCCTTGCTCCTTCATCGGCTGTTTCCCCGCCGCGCTTTTCTTCTTCTCTCCTTGATTTCCACGCTTTCTTTGGCTCTTTTTTTCTATTTTTCCCTCTTTCTCTACTACCTGACGGGAAACGGACTTTCGGGGGTTGTTTTTGCGCTTTTTTTCCTCTTTTCCTCCTCCGAAGAGAAAACGCGAAAAAATAGTTGAAACTTGTATAAATAATGTATTGATTTTTTGATTTGTTTCTGCTATAATGTAGAATGTTATATTTCGCTTTTCTTTAAATTGGGGATTTTTACTCCCCCTGTGAGCGGGCGAAAAATACGAAAACAAAAATACGGTATTTTAAGGAGTATTTATGTTAGATGAAAAACGAAAAGCTCATAGAACTTGTGGGTATTACTAAGTCCTTTGGCTCGGAACAGGTACTGAAGGATCTCGATCTGTACATTCTTGACAACGAGTTCATCACCCTGCTCGGTCCCTCCGGATGCGGTAAAACGACCACCCTTCGTATCATCGGCGGCTTTGTAACGCCCGATACGGGAAAAGTTATTTTTGAAGATCAAGACATCACCAACCTCCCGCCCTACAAGCGTCAGCTCAACACGGTGTTCCAAAAGTACGCCCTCTTCCCCCATATGGACGTATTTGAAAACATCGCCTTTGGCTTGCGCATCAAGGGGCTTCCCGAGGATGAGATCCGCCGTCAGGTTGGAGAGATGCTTGAAATGGTCGGTCTTTCCGGCTTTGAAAACCGTTCGGTCACCAGCATGTCGGGCGGTCAGCAGCAAAGAATTGCCATTGCACGTGCTCTTGTGAACAAGCCGCGCGTGCTTTTGCTCGACGAGCCCTTGGGCGCACTCGATCTTAAGATGCGCCAGGACATGCAGTACGAGCTTAAAAACATTCATAAGCAGGCAGGCATTACCTTTATTTATGTAACGCACGACCAAGAGGAGGCACTCACGCTCTCTGACACCATCGCGGTCATGAACCAGGGTGTCATTCAG
>SVTN01000046.1 GCA_015063765.1 Oscillospiraceae bacterium
TTTTGCTCCGCCGCGAGGTCCTCGTTGAGGTCGGCGATAACGTCGCCCTTGATGCCGACGTATTTCATGTCGAAGGGCACGCCTGCCGCACTCTGGGGATACAGCCCCGCCGTGTGGTCAACGAAGTAGGTTTCCATGCCCGCACGCTTGATGTCCTCGGGCGATGCCCCCTTCATCAGCTGATGCAGAATGGCGGCGATCATCTCAAGGTGCGCAAGCTCCTCCGTGCCGACATCCGTCAGAATACCGACGACCTCGTTATAGGGCATCGAATATCTTTGGTGCAGATAGCGCATCGAAGCGGCAAGCTCGCCGTCCGCACCGCCAAGCTGACTGATGATGACCTTGGCGATCGCGGGGTTGGGGTTCTTGATCTTAACGGGGTATTGCAGCTTTTTGTCATAGCTCCACATGATTAGTTCGCCTCCTTTTCCCACGGCCAAGGACCGTCGATCCAGCAGAAATGCGAAGCGTCCCCAGACGCGTCGTTCATCAGCGGACCGTATTTTCTCTCATATTCTGCACGCAGGCGCATTGCCATCTCGCGGTGGCGGTGGTAATATGCTAAGGCATGACGGCAATTTGGATGCCCGTCAAGGTATAAGACCACCTCATAAACAGCAAAATCCTCTGCCTGCAATCGCCGAAGCAGGCGTGTACGCTCGTCACACATCAGCATTTCCTCCCATCTCCGAAGAAGGGCATGTCAAGTGCTTGAAACACCGTACCGTGCGAAAGCCCCTCGTCGGGCTCGTAAAGATTTTCAAACGCCTGCTCGGGCGAATAGACCATGGCAAGCGAGTAGCCCGCGAGGGGACAGGTCCCGGACGTGCAAGGTGCTTTTTCCTCGCATGCATCCTCGGCTCTTGCGTCACCGCAGGCACAGGTAAGACCGCGTCTTACGCGATAACAACCGCCAAAGCGCGGGTAAAACGGTTCTTTGGGTTCCACGGAAGTCACTCCTTTGTTGTTTTGGAAAGGATCGCCGTGCGGCGACCCCTTATACATCATATGAAAAGGGAGTGTTGCTGTTCCATGATTCGGGGAGGATTTTCACTTGACAACCCCTTTTACGCATGGTATAATTAAATATATCTTTTGGTTCAAGGAGCTGACGATGAAGAATTTGCGTAATTTTTTTCTTTTGCTTGCTCTCGTTCTTTCGCTTTCTCTTTTGGTTGCCTGCAACGAAGAGGAGCCTGAGCCCGAAGCATCGGGTGACCCTTATCTCACCACCTACGGTGAAAATTTCGTGGATTACGACGAGCTTTCGTGAGGTGGCTGGCATGAATAAAAAAATCAAAATTTTCCTTTCTCTCCTCGCCATTTTTCTTTTTATGGCAGCGCTCTCCTTAACAGCACAGGCGAAGGGCTATACCAACCTCTATCCCGCAAGCGATAACGCCTCCCTCAAAAAGCTGATCACGGCAGAGCCGCTTGCCATGCGTGACGACGAGGATGCCGTCGGCATCACCGCCCTGTATTCGGTGGACAAAGATGCACTCAAAAAGTTAGAAGAAAGCTATTACGTGACCTTTGGTGCTCTCGTGGCACGCGAGTCGGACGGCTACGATCTCTCCACCTTGAAGCTCACCTACGATAAAAAGCAAGGGAATCTCCAAGTGCCGGAGCATGCCGTCATGCTTACCGTTTATTCCACCGATGGAAAGCAACCGCTCGACGGTAAATTTTTGACCGAAGAGAGAAACGCCTTTTCCGTGACGCTGGACATCGAAATGAAGACGGTGGAGCGTGCTTCTGACGGTGCCGTTCACCTCGCCTTTATTCTCCTTGAAGAGAAAAACGACAGCGATGACGCCCCCGAGCTTTTTTACGTAGGGCGCAAGGGAACCTCTTACGGTGCTGTCCCCTCGTTTGAGGGAATGGTGCAGGCAGAGTACAATCAAAACAAAGGAGATGGAGCCGCTGTGGATGCATACATTGATTTTCTGCAAACGCAGATTAAAACGGACGTTTCCGTGCTTCAAAACACGCCCGTGATGATTTGTAAGGACGGTGAAATGGCATCCACGCTCGAAAAAGGCGAGCGTGCCATCTGGGTCGAATACGTCCCCGAGAAGGATCCTTACGCCTCTTCGAGAGATCCGATGAAGCGCTGTGTGCGCGCCGCCTACATCTACTATCCCATGGATTTTGACCCCGCGCTTGAAGAGCCGTCCGAGCTTAAGAGCCTCGGTGTGCGCCGTGTCTTCGCCTACATTGCCGTGCCGTATGCCAATCAGGCGCCGGGACTCGTTTGTGTTCACGGCGGTGGAGGACACGCGTATGCCGAATACGCGCTGGAAGCGGCAATGCACGGCTATGCCGCCATCGCCATCGACACCGAGGGCTACCATAACACAACGGGTGGAAGCATCCCTTATAACGCATCCGCTCACGCCTCGGATTCCTTGGGACACTGTGAGAAGGATAGCTTCGCAAACGCCGAAAAATCGCTTTCCGAGCAATGGCTCTATCACGCCGTGATGGATACCGTCATTGCCAACACCGTTCTTCGCTCGATGAGCGAGGTGGATGAAAATGCCGTCGGCATCACGGGCATCTCGTGGGGTGGACTTATCACCTCCACCGCCCTTTGCTACGACCATAGATACGCCTTTGCCGTTCCCGTCTATATCAGCTTCCATATGGCGGAAAGCTACGGCATTTCGGTTGGCGGACTTCCCGAAAAGCCCTTTGCCGCCGCCCTTTGGCAGGACGAAGCGCTGTTCAAACAATGTCCCGTGCCTACCTTGATCATCTCCTGTGAAAACGATCTCTTCGCCTCGGTCGATACCGTTTCCAAATCGGCAAACGACCTTCCAAACGGCACACTCTTAATAAAGCCGCGACTTGAGCACGGTCAGCAGCAGGGTGCGTCGCTTCCCGAGATCTACCATTTTGGCTATAGCGTTCTTGGAAAGGCGAACGGATTTATCAAGGCGAAGACAGAGCCGATCGGAAACAATTATACGCTTGCGCTTGACATTCCCGAGGGAGCCGAAAACGTAAAAGCTACGCTTTACTGCCTTGACAGACCCCTCTTCTCTTATAGCGACAGAAAGCATGTCGTTTTTGAAGAGGTGGAGCTCACAGTCAACGAAGACTTTACCGTAAATGTAGAGATCCCCGAAGGTACCCGACTCTATTTCATTGCCTTCTCGTATTATGACGAGCAGGTCGATGCGCGCCAAACGGGCACGCCTTATCTCGGAAGCGATAAGTACGAGCGCGGATATGTGTATTCCTCGACGGATCTTATCTCTTTGAATTCATAAGGGTGAAAGCTATGACGATCGAACAATTGATGGAAAAAGTGGGCTGCTCCAAATGGCCCGAGCGCTGGCGCACGCTTTATGACGCCGTTGCCGCCGACTTTCAAAAGAACGGCTGCCGCTACCTCACCCCCGAATACTACGACGAAATCGCGGGTAAGTACGGCATCTTCCAAGAGCGGCTTCCTCTTTATAAGCAAGCCGCCGCAGCTGTCGCCGCCGACGAGCACCTCGCGCTCTTCTTCGCCCTTCTTTGCCGCGCCCTTGAAGACAGAAAAACGGCGTATGAAGAAACTCTCGCCTGCACCCTTCCCAAATCGAAGGAGGGTGAGCATACCCTTGCTCTCGATATGTTAGGGGGGCTTGCCATCTTCTCCGAAATCCCCTATTGCTACAGCGTTTTAAAGAAAATCGGGCTTCCCGAGGACTATATCCGCTTTACGCTTGGCAAGATCGAGCGCGGCGTTGATGACTATGAAAGCCGCTACGGCGCACCCGGTTACGCGCTTTTATATTGGAATCAGCTGATCATCGACGGCAAGCTCTTTCGTATCGGCCGCCTCGAGCTTGAATTGCGGGAGGATTGCCCCGCAGGCGTCTCCGTCTTTGAAAATCAAGCAGGCGAGCGGCGCGCCCTCGTCGACGGTGTCCGTATGCACAGAGACGGCTATCCGCACGGCGTCATCTTTTACGAGGACGAAGAGGGGGCTTGGGACGCAAACATCGAGGAGAGCGAGGATGCCTTCATCGGTTACGAGCCCGACGGTACGGGATACCTGCCCCACACACCCGTCACACTCTCGAAATCCGAGTGGCACCGCATCCTCTCGCCCGCCGACAAGGTCGTGAGCATCCATATTCCCTCGGACGGGAAGCTTGACGACGAGGCGGTAAAAGCCACCTACCCCGAAATGAAGGAATTTCTCAAAACTTATTTTCCCGACTTTGATTACAAAGCCTTCTATTGCGCTTCGTGGCTTCTCGACCCCACGCTTGAAGCGCTGCTTGGAAGCGCGTCCAATATCGTCAAATTCGGCAAGGGCTTCCGCCATCGCTTTATCGCGAGGGATACGGGCTACGGTGTCTTCCACTTCGCCTTTCGTGTAAAGGGCAAGCCCGGCACCGATTACCCCTTCGACGAGCTGCCCGAAACCACCCGTCTTTTAAAAGCCATCAAGGAGCACTATAAACAGGGAAGCGGTATCTACGCCGTTTCCGGCGTCTTTTTCCCCGACGAAATGCCCTGACCCACAGCAAAAAAGAACGCGATTTTCGAAAGAAAATCGCGTTCTTCTCTTTTTAGTCTTTTCTGTAAAAGGTCGCGCCGCCGTCGTCTGTTTTCCATTCGCGGTTGCAGTCGTCAAAGTAGGCGCCATTGCTCGTTTCTTCAATGGTATAGGTCACTCCGTTTTCGGTAACCTCCCATTTCTTTGCTTGCTGCGGTGTGCTGTCGCGATCCTTGAATATCAGCTTAAAGATGAAATAGCAGATTGTAAGCAGCGCTGCCAAAAGGACAAGCGGTGCGTAGATCAAAAATCCGCATCCAACGAGAACATAGGACCATTCGGGAAGCTTTTTGCAGAAGTAGAAATATCCCGCAAAAATGCAAGCAAGCGAAATGATGACCAAAAGAAGATTCCAAATCAGATGCTCGTTATTGCTGAATTGATATATTACACAGATTGAGGTGATCAGCGTTAAAATCGTGCCGATCACGCAAAGGGGCTTGTTCGTCTTCTCTGAAAACGGGTGATGTACGCCAAGATAAATGAGATAGGAGGGAAGAAGGGCGCAACACCAGAGAAGCGTGCTTCCTTGCTCAAAGATATACGCAAAGGCACCCAAATTAAGAAGATGCTCTAAGGTATTGAAGAACCAAAATAATCTGTTTAAATCATTGCCAAGGGTTCTTGCAAGGAGATGGAAAATCGTCGAACTTTGATAACTTATCTGCGTATAAAACAGAAGGAAAATCATCAGGTAAAAGGTGGAAACGATCACGAAAACACTTCTTTTCGTGATGAAAGCGTTTTTTTCTCCTTCTGTGAAAGAGGCTGCTCTTTTTCTCCAAACCAACGTTAAAATGCCGAGAATGCCTGCAAGTACGGGAAGCCAAGCTGAATAAGTAGAACTAATGCTATAAACCAATGAATAAAGAAAGTCATTTTCTATTAAATCAATGCCCCATAAATATGCGAATGCAACGGGGATATAGGGACGTAAAAATCCCCAAAAGATCATTGCAATGCCGGCACCTAGGCGCTTCGTGAGAAAAAAGGAAAGCAGTACCGTTATGCCGATCGTCAAGATCGTTACAAGCAAAAAACCTTTATATCTGTTTCTAAAGAGCGAATCTCCCAAGAGCAAAATCGCGTCAAGAATGCCTAATAAAAGAGGAAAATTCAGTTGTTTTCTCGGTTTTATCTGTTCCATAATGTCGTCTCCTCAAAATTCTGATATGAATAAAAGATATTACCAATTTTTATCCTTATAAGGCGTGCTTTCCACACCCTTGTCTTGGAGCTTCTTTACCATACGGTCAAGCTTGCCGCGCCAAAGACGCTTGAACCATCGGGTTTCACCAAACCATTTGACAAGGGTCGGGCTGACAGCATAGTACACACGAACGAAGAGTCTTCCGTACCAAGAAGCACCTAATGTGTCGTCGCGGTAGCGTCTGAGCGTCCAAACCTCGGGGCAGTCATACGAGCCGTAAACGCAGGTTGCAACGTAGCATCCGCCGGCCTTCTGTTCTTTGTATGGTGACTTTTCTGTAGCCTCTTCGATGAAAATGTCACTTTGCGGAACGACAATTTTTCGATCTCCTGCCAAAGTAAAGGTGATAGAAGTAATTATTATTTCGGTTACATAACCATTACTTGTCCAAAGATTCAAATTGAAAAATACGGTTTTGCCGGGTTGAATTCTCCCGAAATCACCATAGGGGTATTCATGATTACGATCTGCAGAACTTTGGATGCAGATCTCACCCAAATCATTGATACACTGAAACGTCACCGTGATTTTTTTGACAATCTCTCCGGTTGTGTTGTCTACAAAAAAGCATAGATGTCTTTTTTTATCTTCAAACCTGTCGTAACGATCCCATCCCGATTCATAGGCATAGATTGGCGTTTCGTCGCTATTGGCGTATTTTGCGGCATCGGTATCACGACATTTCCAATACTTTCTTAACGTAACTTGCATTTTGTTTCTCCTTAGTTGCTTTTGGCGCAGATGATTTTAACAATTACCAATTTTTATCCTTGTAAGGCGTGCTTTCCACACCTTTGTCTTGGAGCTTTTTCACCATACGGTCAAGCTTGCAGCGCCAAAGACGCTTGAACCATTGGGTTTCACCAAACCACTTGACGAGCGTGGGGCTGACGGCATAGTACACACGGACGAAAAGTCTGCCGTACCAAGAAGCACCTAATGTGTCGTCGCGGTAACGTCTAAGCGTCCAAACCTCGGGGCAGTCATACGAGCCGTAAACGCAGGTTGCAACGTAGCATCCGCCACTTCCTTTGGGTTCAGGATGGAAGGTTCTTTCAGGATCCATGGGAATTTTACCCTCCAATAAATCGTTACCGCCTTTATTTGCATCATACATATTCAGTGTGTATTCAACATCATTTTCGCTTGCTACAAATTGGAATGTTTCCTGCTGCGTTCTTACATATGTATCACCGTCGTCTTCATAGTAGGTGCGTAGACACATATTCAAGGTGTGCAAGCCTTCTTTTATTAAAAACTTTTTCGAATAAGAAACCGTATAAACGGGAGGGTTATCGCTAAATGCATTATGTACTTCTCGCCAAGTTTTTTCGATAGTTCCAAGGGACAAGCCGTCTACATTGATATCTAAGCAAAGGACACGATGCCCCACAGGCATTGATCTGATATCCATGTTCCAGTAAATAATCAAATTGCAAATTTTTTCCATAACCGTTCTCCTTGTTTTTTATGTTATTATATATTAGTTATATATTAGTTCCAACCAATTCCGGCAGTTCCGGGACTGCCGGGAGCGCCGGAAGAGCCTTTTTTGTTTCCTCCAGAATTGACGCCGCCTTCGCCTCCTAGACCGGGATCGCCCGCTAAACCGATAGCACCGCGCGAGCCACTAGTAGAGGAAACAGCGGGAGAAGTGCTTTCAACGGCAATCGCTCCGTTCCCTGCTTTGCCGCCGTTGCCAGCTGCACCGCCTCGACCACCGTTGCCGCCTTGGCCGACGGGCTCCTCGTTGTATCCGCCTTTTCCACCTTGACCGCCATCCCCTCCTTTTCCGGCATCGCCGCCATTTCCGGAAGAAAATGAAATGTCTTTTGCCGCGTCAACTACAATAGTGGAACAAACAATCGCCTTGGCACCGTTGCCGCCATTACCACCGTGTCCGCCGTCACCGCCAACACCACCGGACTCTGCTTTGTGAGAAATAGGCGGTAGATTCCAGCCGTAAGTCGAACCGGTTTTTCCTTGCGTTCCGTTGCTACCATTTCCACCGTTACCGCCGTTGCCGCCGTACACGGTAATGGCACTTTTGGCATTTATGACGAGATTTTCGGCTTGAATCCCGGCACCGCCGTTTCCACCGTGTTCACCGTTGTTGCCGGAGACACCTTCGCCTTCAACTGCCGCTCCGTCAACACCGTTGCCACCGTTACCGCCAATAATGTCGATGGTTGCATACTCGTTATTGCGTAGTGTGAGAGTGCCTTTCACGTCAATCGCTGTGCCGCCCGTTTTCCCGGGGTCACCGCCGCCGCCCATGAATGTAGCACCGGTTATGGCAACGATCGAATCCGTGAGTGCCTCCAATGTGACGTCGCCGTTGACTGCCAATGCACTCATTCCCGCGGCACCGTTTACTTGAACGCCACCCATGCAGGATATGGTCAAGCCGTGCATTGTTTTGTTTTCAGGAGTATATATGGCGGCGTTTCCGCTTTTCCCTGTGAATTTGATATCCTGCAAAATGATATGCACAGGGTTGTTTGCACAGATGCTGAGGTTCTTATAAACAATTTCCGGAGAATGGTCGATCGGACCGATCAGGGTGAACGTTTTTATGGTTCTCGGAAGCGTGATCGTGTAATTTGCATTATACAGATCATCGTTTTGACCGTCTTCCGTTTTTCTGGCACTATATTCCACCATACGGCTGAGGTCAATGGTGAGGTCACTTGACGAGCCTTCGTCCAAGCCCTCGAAGATCTCTTTAAGCGCGCTCCAATCCATCACCTTGTTGGGAATGTATTCTACGTTTTTGACGGTGTAATCCTTCGCGTCCTCAAGTCGCGCAAGACTACCGTCAAGATGGCGAATGGTATATGAAATGGGGAGTGCCGCGTTGGGATTATGCGCACCCATGAAAATTTTTTTGAAGTTTTCCGCAGCGTTTTCGCCTTCAATCATCCCGGCGACCAAAGAACTGTTGTTCATACTTCCGCCGTATTCGAAATACGAAATTTTCGTGTCCTTATCCTGCGCGATTCCGCCAATGGTAAAGTCGAGGTTCACGCCGTCTCCAAAGCCGAGATCGGTCAAAAATCGAAATCCGGTAGAGTTGTAGCCGGTTGAAAGTGCGTTGATGACCTCTTCCTTCGTATAGTTGGTTTGAATGGACATGACAACGATACGTCCGTAGTTTACAGATGCGATATATGCGGGAACCGTACCTTCAAACGTTTCTTCTAATCTTTTTGCAGACGGCTTCCCATCAAAAAAAGCTTTTTCGCTACCCGGAAAATCGCAGTCAACAGAGTAGTAGATCTGTTTAAAGACTACCACAAGATTGGTCTGCTTGTTCATTGCATCAAAATCGAATTTTTCCGAGAAATTGATATTGCCCATATCAAGTCCAAGACCAAGATTGATGCCCAACTCATCCTTGCTTTGTATCTCGTGAATCGACATTGCAATATTGGTGGGGAAGGTGGACAGGTTGGGAATGTTGTCGTTAACAATGGCTTTGATGGCATCTCTTGTCTTGGACAATGCCGGGACTTCTATCGTTTGTGCAAGACTTTTCTTTTCGGAAGAGTAGCCCGTTTCTGATTTTTCGACCACCGTTTCAAGGTTTGTAGAAATGGTGATCGGTGCACGGGTAAGCTCACCGATGTTTAACGGCTTAATACTCTCTTCCTGTAGATCTAAAAGAGCACCGGGGTAAAAGATGTCGTCGTTTGCGCCCATTGTGCACCATTCATCATAGGAATAGGTTGCGGAACGATTTGCATAGGAAATTTTATAATTTCCGGAGGAAATCAAATTCTTGTCATTTAACGTCAGCGTTTTTTCAAGCTCGGCATCGGAGAGCGGTTCCGTAGAATCAACTTGAAATCCCGCCTTGTATTTGATTTCAAGCTGTGAAAGATTAGGCTTTCTCCCACAGGAGCTCAGCGAAAAAATCATAGATAAACAAATGCAAAGCAAAAACGCCCTTGTTATTCTTTTCTTCATAAATTGCTCTCCTTTTTTAATTTGACATTCACTAAATGTCAAAGATGACTTGATTATAGCATATAATAGTAAAAAAGTCAAGCACTGAATGTCGTTTTTGCGAAAGGAGCGTCGAAAAATGTTCAAAACCAAAACGGATGGCGGAAGCAATAACCTTTGCGGCAAGAACGTTTATCTGCTCCGCAAATCGAGGGTGCCGAAGATGTCACAAAGAGCCTTGGCGGAAAAGCTTCAGCTCTATGGTATGGACGTCGATAAGAACGCCGTTCAACGCATCGAATGCGGCAAACGCTTTGTAACCGATATCGAGCTTGTAGCACTCGCACAAGCGCTCTCTGTTGCAATTGAGGAGCTTTTAAAGTAAAGAAAAACGCCCTGCGCATCCGTATGGATGGCGCAGGGCGCATGCTTTTATAGATTACTTCTTTTTCTTGATGCGGTTGAGCTTCTTGTTGAGCTTGAGGAGGTCTTCCTTGGTGAGGTTAACACCCATCATACCGATCATTCCCGAGATGCGGAGAATGGTGAAGCCGCCGAGCATCTGCATCATGGCGTCGTTCATCTCAAAGCCGCCCATCGCGGTGGTCTTTTCGCCCTTTTTCTTCTTGGGCATGATCTTGCGAACGAGTCCGAGAAGCACGAGCTTACCTCGGAAGGTCTTGACGATCTCGCTGATCTTGTCATTGATCGAAAGACGGCCGTCGGGCATGTTGATCTCAAACCAGTTGATGACGGCGTTCTTTTCCTTCAGGCGGTACTCTTCATTGAATACCTCCACCTTGCGGATAACGCTCTCGTCGCGGTATTCGCCCGCAACAGCTTCGAGCTTAGTTTCGCCCGCGTTGGGAACGTCAAAGTAGAAGAAGTGATCCTCTGCCGTCTTCTTGCCAAGGGATTCGCCGTTGGCAAACAGCTCAACCTCGGGAAGGTTGGAGTATACGGTGACACGGGTCACGTCCTCGACACGGTCGATGTAACGCTTGCCGCAAAGATGCACGAAGGGCTCGTCCGAGAGCCATGCCTTGTAGGCATAGAAGGCGTCCTTCTTGTACTTGCGGTCCATGGTCATCAGACCCTTGTGGTTCTGTCCGTTCTCGCCGCCCTCGCTTCTTGCGTCGGCACCGAAGTCAAACATGTTCCAAACGTGGGTCGCCCACATGAAGGGACGGGAGAAGAGCTGCTTGATCAGCTCCTCGTGATAGTACGCCTGATATTCCTCGGTGTAGTCGCCCTGCATCGGGTCGGAGGTGTGCCAGTTGAGTGCCTCACAGCCGTACTCGGAGCAGCCAATCGGAATTTCGGGGTTGGTCTCGTGGAACTTGTCGAACCAAGGGCCGTTCATATCCGTATCGCCGCCGTACCAGCCGAAATAGTGGTTGTAGGAAACGAGATCGGAGATCTTGATATAGGGGCTGTCCATGGGACAGGGAGAAACTGCCGCAATGGTGGTAGGACGGATGGGGTCCATCTTGTGGCAGAGATCGTTCAAGATCCTGTGGTTTTCGAGCAGGTCGGGATCGGTGTCGCCCTTCATGGAGATCTCGTTGGAAAGACCCCAAACCACAATGGATGCGTGGTTGTAGTTCTGGGTGATCAGCTCGGTCATCTGCGAGACGGTGTTCTCGCGTGCCGTCGGCATGTGCTGAGAAATGTAGGGGATCTCTGCCCAAATGACAAGACCCTTTTCGTCGCACAGATCGTAGAAATACTGATCGTGCTGATAGTGTGCAAGACGGATGGTGGTGGCGCCCATGTTGTAGATGAGCTCCATATCCTCCCTGTGATGGGCCTGGGTAAGGGCATTGCCTACGCCC
>SVTN01000047.1 GCA_015063765.1 Oscillospiraceae bacterium
AAAGCTACTGAAGGAGAGAGGTGCAAAGCGCATCTTCGTCTTTTCCACCTTCGGTCTTTTCACCGCAGGCATGGATGCCCTTGATAAGGCATATGAAGAAGGGCTCTTCACCAAGATCTTCACCACCAACCTTGTGTATCAGACGCCCGAGCTTCTCTCGCGCGAGTGGTACGCTGACGTTAATATGTGCAAATACGTCGCTTACCTCATCGATACCCTCAATCACGACGAGAGCATCAGCTCGCTTCTCGATCAGTCCAAGCGTATCCATAAGCTGGTCGATGCACACAACGCAAAGAAATAATCGGATCATGATAAAAGCCGCCCAAACGGGCGGCTTTTTCGTTTGCTTTTTTTGTAAAAAGCAGAGTGTTTTCTTCTTTTTTGAAGGTTTTTGCAAGAAGAAAAGAGCAAAATGCACAAACTTTCATAGTATACGGAGAACCTTTTGATGGAAAGTGACATAAAATGAAAAATGTATAAAAATGACTTGTAATTTTAGGGTAAATATAGTATAATAACCCTTGAAAAAACTGTCAAAAATGAAAGCAAGGTAATGAAAACTTGCAAAACGAGGCGAAAATGAACTATATCAATGCAACTAAAGCGGAAAAGACTGCACTTTACAGTGAGCTCCGCAAGCAATACGATGCTCTGTGTGCCGAGGGGCTCTCTCTCGACCTGTCCCGCGGTAAGCCGTCGGGTGAACAGCTCAATCTTTCTATGCCCATGCTCGATAACGACTGTACAGAGCGCTATATCGCCCAGGATGGCTTTGATTGCCGCAATTACGGTGTTCTTCAGGGACTTCCCGAAATGCGTGCCTTTTTTGCGGAGCTGACGGGCATTCCCGCCAAAAATATTGTGGTGGGCGGCAACTCCAGCTTGAACCTCATGTACGATACTATTGCCCGTGCCATGCTTTACGGTGTGGCAGGCTCGCCCCGTCCGTGGTGCCGTGAGGAAAAGGTGAAATTTATTTGCCTTGTGCCCGGCTACGACCGCCATTTTGCCATCTGTCAGTCGCTTGGCATTGAGATGATCAATGTTCCTCTTCTCTCGGACGGACCGGATATGGATCAGGTGGAAGCACTCGTCGCTTCCGATGCCTCGATCAAGGGTATGTGGTGCGTTCCGAAGTATTCCAACCCCACGGGCATCACCTACAGCGACGAGTCTGTTCGCCGTCTTGCACAGATGAAGACTGCGGCGCCCGACTTCCGTATTTTCTGGGACAACGCCTACATGGTGCATGACGTCGAAAACGAGGGCGACACTCTGCTCGATCTCTTTGCCGAGGCACATGCGGCAGGAAACGGCGATCGCGTGTTTTTCTTCACCTCCACCTCTAAGATCACCTTCCCCGGTGCGGGCGTTGCCATGATGGCGATGAGCGATGCCAATCTCGCGCTCACCCTTCCCGTGCTCACCGTGCAGACCATCGGTCACGATAAGCTCAACCAGATGCGCCACCTTGCATTCTTGCCCAACAAGGATGCGGTTGCACGCCATATGAAAAAGCAGGCACAGCATCTTTCTCGCCGCTTCACCATCGTGTTAGATACCTTGAAGCAGGACCTCGGTGAAACGGGAATCGCCACCTGGACCGAGCCCCGTGGCGGATATTTCGTTTCCCTAGACGTTCTCCCTCATACGGCAAAGCGCGTATACGATCTTTGCACCGCGGCGGGTGTCACCCTGACGAAGGTGGGTGCGACCTTCCCCTACGGCGTAGATCCCGAGGACAAAAACCTTCGTCTTGCCCCCTCCTATCCCTCGGTTGATGACCTTTCACAGGCGATGCGCGTTTTGACGCTTGCCGTTCGCCTCGCTGCCTTGGAAGCACTGCTTGCATAAATAACTTTTCATTAAAGCCAAGCCCATAGCTTGGCTTTTTTTGTTTTTGATATTGTCAAAAACAGTTCTTATATCGGTCTTTTAAAATTTACTTTTTGTTCATTATCAAAAGAGCTAAAATGCAAAGCAAAGTGTTGCAATTTTGCTTGATTTATGTTAAAATACTCTGTGTAATATATTTTATATATAACATTTGCACAAATGTGCACAAAACTTTGAAAAACGATTGTGGGGAACACATATGAATATCAAATCCTTTTTTGAAAATTTCTTCCCCTTTTTGAAGGAAGAGCTCTCCTCCTTTAGCTTTACCGCGCTTTTGGATATTTTGCTTCTTTCGGTTCTTTTCCTCGGGATCTATCAGTTTTTACACGACCGCCGTGCGGCAAACCTTTTGGCGGGGCTTCTTGTTTTATTCGTTGCTTGGGTGATTGTATCCTTCCTTGAGATGGATGCTACCGCATATCTCCTTGACCGTGTCTTTGATGTAGGCATCATCGCCCTTATCGTGATATTCCGCGATGAGATCCGCACGGTGCTTGAAAAGGTGGGTGACCGTCCGTGGCGCGGACTTCGCCGTCTTGGCGACGATAAGAGTGCTGAGGAAACCTTTGCTTTGATCTCTGCCGTTTGCGATGCCGTGGGCGATATGCGCAAGGTGGATCCCAAAACGGGAGAAAGCACGGGCGCTCTTATCGTGCTTGAGCGCACGACCAAGCTCGGTGATATCGCGGCGACGGGTACCATCTTGGATGCCGCTCCCTCGGCAACCGCATTGCAGGCGCTTTTCTATAAGGGTGCACCCATGCACGACGGCGCGGTCATTATCCGAAACAACCGCATCGCATCGGCAGGATGCATGCTTCCCAATACGACCGATACCAGCATTTCACAGGACCTTGGCGCCCGTCACCGTGCCGCACTCGGTATGAGTGAGGTGAGTGATGCTGTGATCGTGGTCGTTTCCGAGGAAACGGGAACCGTTTCGATCGCTTGTGACGGTATCATGACACGAGAATACAGCATTCGCGGTCTTAAGATGGTCTTGACCGAGAAGCTGTTGCGCAAGCGCGATCGTATCGAGGAAAATCGCGATAAGAACGAAAACTGAACGGAAGGGTAACGTCATGGGAAAAGAACAAAAGGTGCAGTCTGAAAAGACCAAGCGCATCAAAAAGAAAAAACACATTCTGCATTATTTGATCGTTTACCTCGTGTGCCTTCTTGTCGCCTTTGCGACCTGGCTTTCCGTCCGCTATTCCATGCGTGCCGAGGAGCAGCAGGAGCACGAGGAGAATTCACTCGCCGTGGCTCCCTTGAGCTCGGAGGAATGGGAAAATACGCTTTATGTCTAATGTGTTCGGTTGTCTTTTGATCAGCGGCATTCGCCAGTCGCCTGACGCGGATGCCGCTTCCGCCATAAAGGAAGCACGCCGTCGTTTGCGCGGCGTGCGTTTGTTATGCGAGGGCATGCAGCTCTCGATCTATAAAAAATCCGTGGACGCGCGCGACCCCGAGTGCGTCCGTCTTGTGTATACCGTGGCGGCGAGAGGGAATATCCCCAAGGTGCTTCCCGCAGGGCTTGACGGTATCACGCTTTTAAACGAAGCCGAGCCCACCCCCACGCTTGGCAACACCCCCCTTTCCGCCCGTCCCGTGGTCGTCGGAAGCGGTCCTTGCGGACTTTTTTGCGCCTTGCTTTTGGCAGAGCACGGCTACCGCCCCATTCTCCTTGAGCGCGGCGGTGATGTTGCCGAGCGTCGACAGGCGTACCGTCGCTTTATCGAGTGCGGCGTGCTTGACCCCGACGTCAATGTGCAGTTTGGCGCGGGCGGTGCAGGCACCTTTTCGGACGGTAAGCTCGTCACGCGCATTAAGGATCCTTTCGGCTCCTATATCCTTAAAACCTTTGTGCGCTTCGGCGCTCCCGAGGAGATCCTCACGCTTGCAAAGCCGCATATCGGCACAGACATCCTCGGTGGTGTCGTTTCGAATATCTTAGCCGAGATCGTAAGACTTGGCGGAGAGGTCTTGATGCACACGACCCTTGAGGGGCTATCTCTGCAGGGAAACGCCCTTTATTCCGTTTCCACCTCGCGGGGCAAGATAGAGGCAGGGGCTCTCGTGCTTGCCGTGGGGCATAGCGCAAGAGATACTTATGAAATGCTTATGTCGCGCGGCTTTTCCATTGAGCCGAAGGCGTTTTCCGTCGGCATGCGTATTGAGCATCTGCAAGAAGATATTGACAGAGCCATGTACGGGCGTTATGCAGGACACCCTGCGCTCGGTCATGCCGAATACACCCTTTCCGCCGACACCAAGACGCGCGGTGTTTACACCTTTTGTATGTGCCCCGGCGGCGAGGTGATGGCGGCGGCAAGCGAGGAGGGCGGCGTTGCCGTCAACGGCATGAGCTATCATGCGCGCGACGGAAGAAACGCAAACTCTGCCGTGCTTGCTACCGTTTTCCGCGAGGATTACGGAAACACACCGCAAGCCGCCATTGCTTTTCAGCGCAAAATAGAGAAGGCCGCCTTCGCCGCGGCAGGGAGCGACTACCGTGCTCCCGTTGTTACGGTGGGTGATTTTTTAAACGGAGAGGCCAAAAAAGAGCCATCCCGTATTTTGCCTACCTATAGGGAGGGGCGTGTTTCTGTGGTATCCCCCGACGCCTATCTCCCAAGCGTCTATACCGATGCGATCCGCCGTGCGCTGGGACGCTTCGGCAAAACACTTTCGGGCTTTGATGCCCCCGATGCCGTCTTGACGGGTGCTGAAACCCGTACCTCCGCCCCCCTTCGCATTTTGCGAACCGAGGCATATACGGCACTTGGCTTTGAGAACATTTACCCTGCCGGTGAGGGCGCAGGCTATGCGGGCGGCATTACGAGTGCCGCTGTGGACGGCATCAGGACAGCCCTTGCCTTAATGAAAAAATACAAGCCTTACGGCGATTCATAACATTCGCCGGATTGCGCCTATGCGCTCGGGGCGCAGGAAGGAATCATCATGAAAAAACCGAACGAACATATCGCCAAGCGATGGGTGCTCAAAAGCGAGGAGCTTCCCGCTTCCTCCGAGAGTGCCATCAAAAGCATAGGCGACACGCTTGCGATCAGCCCCATTCTCGCAAGCCTGCTTTATAGCCGCGGCTATCGAACGCCAGAGGAGGCACGCCGCTTTATCCGTATGGAAAGTGAGCTTTTGTGCGATCCCTTTTTGCTTGCGGATATCGATAAAGCGATCTTACGCATACAAAAGGCGTTGCATGAAAACGAGCGTATCGTTATTTACGGCGACTATGACGTTGACGGTGTAACGGCTGTTTCCACCCTCTATCTCTACTTAAAGAGCAAGGGTGCTGTCATAGATTATTACATTCCCAACCGCGCAGGAGAGGGATACGGCGTTTCTGTCGGTGCGATCAACAAGCTCGCCGAAAAGGGTGTCGACCTTATCATTACCGTCGATACGGGAATTACTGCTGCCGAGGAGGTAGCTTATGCCAAGACGCTTGGCATCGATACCGTGGTGACCGACCACCACGAGTGCCGCACGGCACTACCCGAAGCCGTCGCAGTCGTCAATCCCCACCGTCCCGATTGCCCCTATCCCTTCAAGGAGCTTGCGGGTGTTGGTGTCGTCTTTAAGCTCATCTGCGCCTTTGAAGAGCGCCATACGGGTGATTCCCGCCGCGAGTGTGTGGCGAGAATGTGCCAAGAATATGCCGACCTTGTCGCCATTGGAACCATCGCCGACGTGATGCCCATCAAGGAAGAAAACCGCTTGATCGTTTCCTACGGGCTTGGCAGAATGGAAAAGGCACGACGCGTCGGAATTTCGGCTTTGATAAACGCCGTTACGGGACAGACAGAGCCATCCAAAAGCCGTTATAAGAGCGAGCCCAAGATCACCTCGGGCTACATTGGCTATACGCTTGCCCCCCGTTTGAACGCCGCAGGGCGCATCCGCTCGGCAAGCGTCGCGGTGGAGCTGTTTTTGACCAACGATCCCGAGCGGGCAAAGGTGATCGCGGAGGAGCTTTGTGAAGCCAACCGCGAAAGACAGGTGGAGGAAAACCGCATTACCGCCGCCGCCTTTGAGAAGATCGAAAGGGAGCATGACTTTGAGCGCGATCCCGTGATCGTGCTGGACGACGACGGATGGCATCACGGTGTCATCGGTATCGTTTCCTCCCGTGTCACCGAGCGCTACGGGCTCCCCTCCATTCTCGTTTCCTTTGAAGGAAATGGGGAAGAGAACAGTGCCGACGACATCGGTAAGGGCTCGGGAAGAAGCATTAAAGGCATGAATCTTGTGGGTGCCTTGCAGGCGTGCTCGGATACCCTTTTGAAATACGGCGGACACGAGCTTGCGGCAGGACTCAGCGTAGCACGCGGCTCTCTTCCCGCCTTTCGTGCAAAGATCAACGAATACGCGCGCACTCATCTGTCGGACGAGGCGCTGATCCCGACGGTTGAGGCAGATCTTGCCCTCTCTCCCTCCGAGCTCGATATGGGGCTCGCGTCCGAATTGCGCCGTTACCTTGAGCCGTACGGCACCGAAAATCCGCTTCCCGTATTTGCCCTCTTCTCGGTTACGGTGGAGGAGGTCGTTCCCGTGGGCGGCGGAAAGCATACCCGTCTTGTTTTGCGCGACGGGGAAAAGCATGTGACGGCGATGTATTTTTCGCACGAAACGGCAAAGCTTGATCTCTATCCCGGCGAGAAGGTCGACTTGCTCTTTTCTCTGGACATCAACGAGTGGGGCGGAAAGCGCACGGTACAGCTGACGGTGCGTGATTTGCGTCCTGCCGAGCGTGAGCGCTTGGAGAGCGAAGCAGAGGAAAAACGGTTTGAAGAGATCATGGGCGGCGATACCTTTACGGCAGAAGAGCGTGTGGTTCCCAACCGCGATGACTTCGCGGCGGTGTATACCGTCATCCGCAGACTTGTGCGTGGCGGCACGGATACCTTCACAACACGCAGCATGCACGCCCAGCTCTCAGCCGCAGGCTATGAGATCGGACTCATCAAGCTGAAATTTATCTTTAACATTTTCCGTGAAATGAACATTCTCGGCATAGAGGAGATCGCAGAGGATACCTATTGCTTTCATTTGAAGTTCAACACGGGAAAAACCGACCTTGAACGGTCGAATATACTGAAGCAGCTTCGCTTAAGAGAGCGCAGGCATTGAGAAAGGAGCCTCTATGACAGAAGAAATGCTTTTGCTCGCTCGGGGCTTACTGACTGCCCTGCACAAAAATCCCGAGCGATACGATTTGCCGAAGATCGAGGCGGCGTATGCACTTGCTTATCACGCCCACGAGGGGCAAAAAAGACAAAGCGGCGACCCTTATATCTCCCATCCCTTGGCGGTGGCGGAGAGCGTGGTGGGGCTGGGTCTTGATACCGATACCGTTTGCGCCGCTCTTCTTCACGATACGGTGGAGGATTGCGAGGGCATCACCGCAGAAATGATCGCCGAGCGCTTCGGCACGGACGTCGCCACCATCGTTGAGGGTGTGACAAAGATCGTCACGGTTTCGATCGAAAACCGTGAGGCAGCACAGATCGAAAATATCCGAAAGATGATGCTTGCCATCTCCAAGGATATCCGCGTGATCATCGTAAAGCTTTGCGACCGTCTTCATAATATGCGTACCTTGGACGGGAAAAAGAACGGCGACCGCCAGCGTGAGATCGCGCTTGAAACCATGTATGTCTACGCACCGCTCGCGCACAGACTCGGTATGCAAAGAATCAAGCTGGAGCTTGAGAATTTGGCACTTTTGTATCTTGACCCCATCGGCTATAAGGAGGTCATGGAGGCGATCGACGGCCGCTTTGGCACGAGCCGTGAGCTGCTCGCGTCGGCAAAAAGTCGCATTGAGGAGCGCATCACCGCATATGGCGTCAAATACGAGGTGGAGGACCGTATCAAATCGGTCTACAGCCTTTACCGTAAGATCTACGAGCAGGGCAAGCCCTTTGAGGAGATCTACGATTTTTACGCGTTGCGCGTGATCGTAGATACCGTCGAGGAGTGCTACACCGTGCTCGGCCTTGTGCACGAGATGTTTACCTCGGTGCCCGGCCGCTTCAAGGACTACATCTCCATGCCCAAGCCCAATATGTATCAGTCGCTTCATACCACCGTCATGAGTCGCGACGGCATCCCCTTTGAGGTGCAGATCCGCACGCGCGAGATGCACGAAACGGCAGAATTCGGTATCGCCGCGCATTGGCGGTATAAGACGGGTGAGGCGGCAGACGAGAGCGTGGATAAGCAGCTGGCTTGGATCGCCTCCCTCATCGAGGCAGACGAGGATACGCGCGACCCCGATGAATACATCCACTCCTTCAAAAGCAGTCTTTTCCGTGAGGAGATCTTCGTCTTCACACCGAAGGGTGACGTCATTTCCCTGCCGAAGGGCGCTACCGTCATCGACTTTGCTTATACCATTCATACAGCGGTCGGTAACCGCATGGTGGGTGCTAAGATCAACGGCGTGATCGTTCCCATCGACCGCGTTCCCCAAACGGGTGATGTGGTAGAGGTCTTGACGCGCAACAACCAGGGACCCAGCCGCGATTGGCTGAACATCGTCACCACGAGCGAAGCGCGCGGTAAGATCCGTCAGTGGTTCAAAAAGGAAAAACGCCCCGAAAACATCGTCTTTGGCAGAGATATGATGGAAAAGGAGCTTCGCCGCTTAGGTCACGCCTTTACATCGAGTGAGGCGGAGAAGATCTTTGAGGCAACGGCAGAGCGTGTCGGTATCGGTACGCTCGACGACCTTTTTGATACGGTCGGCTACGGCGGTATCTCCCTCTCGCGCATCGCGGTGCGCTTGAAGGAGGAAAGCACTCGCTTCTTAAAGGCACAGCAGGCGGCAGAAACGACCCCCGCCTCCGCAGACGAGGCAGCCCTTGCCACCATGCAGGAAAGCAGCAAGAGCCGCGCGCAGAAGAAGCAAAACGGCGGTGTCATTGTGGACGGTGCCGAAGGATGCCTTGTCAAATTTGCCCGTTGCTGTGCCCCCCTTCCCGGCGACGCCATTATCGGCTTCGTCACGCGCGGCTTCGGCGTATCGGTGCATAAGCGCGACTGTCCCAACGCCGTTGCGGGCGTTTCGGATCCTGCTCAGGCAGACCGTTGGCTGGCTGCGCATTGGGAAAAGAAGGATGAGGGCTCGAAGATGTACGAGGCATCTCTTTCTATTCTCACCGAGGATAAGATTGGCGTGCTTGCCGAGGTTTCTATGGCACTTGCCGAAATGAAGATCCCCGTGCTCACCATCAACGTAGCCCCTCCCAAGGACGACCGTGCGACCATTCATATCACCGTTGGATGCAAGGATACCGAGCATTGCCGCTCCATCGTTGCACGGCTCAACGCCATTCCCACGGTGCTTCGCATTACGAGAAATTAAAGGATAGTATCATGATTGCAGTATTACAGCGCGTGACGCGCGCTTCGGTCACGGCGGACGGTGTTCCGACCGGCTCTTGCAAAGCAGGCTTTGTGATCTTGCTCGGTGTTTTAGAAGGAGATACCGAGGAGGAAGCCCGTCTGCTTGCCGAAAAGATCTCAAAATTCCGCATCTTTTCCGATGAAAACGGAAAAATGAATCTTTCCCTCGGTGACATCGGTGGGGAAGTGCTGGTCGTTTCGAATTTTACGCTTGGCGCAAACTATTCGCACGGCAATCGCCCCGACTTTATGGCGTCGGCACATCCTTCGGTCGCTGAGCCGCTTTACGAGCATTTTGTTTCCCTCATGCGGGAGCGTGTATCTCACGTGGCAACGGGCGTCTTTGGCGCCGATATGAGCATTGATATGGTGGCGGACGGCCCCGTTACCGTAGTCATGGATTCTGAAAAACTGAAAAAGAGGAAGCCTGTATGATTTTGAAGGTTGAGGGAACTGCCAACAAGTATTACGTGCAGACCCTATGCATGATCTTCTTTCCCGGCTCACGCTTTTCGGAGAGCGTTTTGCCCTCTCCCGACACGCCCGAGATCTTCGTGCGTCTTTCGTCGGAGGGCGAAAAGATGATCGGTTACACCACAATGAAGCTTGGTGCGAAATTTGTGGAGGCGTATGGAGAGGCTTCGCCTACGGCAGATATCACCGACCCCGGAAGGCTAGAGAAGATCGCGCTCGGGCGCGCCATCTTCAGCGCGGGAAAGGCGCTTCTCGGGTATACCAACGCTTGGGGCATCTTAACGGGTGTCCGCCCTGCAAAGGTAGCCAATGAGATCTTAAAAAGCGGCGCGGATATGAACAAGACCAAGCGCATTTTACGTGACGAGTATTTTGTCAATCCCAAAAAAGCGGCGCTTGCTGTTTCTGTGGCGGCGGCAGAGAACCGTCTGGTCAAAAAGCTTCCCGACGGGCTTTGCAGCGTCTATATCTCCATCCCCTTCTGCCCCTCTCGCTGTGCCTATTGTTCCTTCGTTTCGGCGGCGACCCAAAAGATGCTCTCTTTGCTTGACGACTATCTTTTGCGTCTTTATGCCGACATCGAGGCAACCTTCTCCATCATTCGCGAGCGCGGACTGCGCGTGGCAACCGTCTATATCGGCGGCGGCACGCCCACCGTCCTTTCCCCCAAGCAGCTGAAGGCTCTTCTTTCCCACATCCGCCGTCAGGTCGATCCCGAAACGCTCTTTGAGTTTACGCTTGAGGCGGGACGTCCCGATACCATCACGGCAGAGAAGCTCCGTGTGGCAAAGGAATTGGGGGTCAGCCGCATCAGCGTCAATCCGCAGACCTTGGAGGAAAACGTGCTTCGTATCATCGGTCGCCGTCACACGGTGGACGATTTCTTCCGCGCCTACGAGATCGCCGAGCAGTCGGGCATCCGTGACATCAATATCGACTTGATCGCAGGACTTCCCGGCGACAATTTCCACGGATTTTCTTCTACCATTGACCGCATCCTTCCCTTGGGGGCTTCCAACCTCACCGTGCATACCTTCACCGTCAAAAAGGCGGCGAACATCTTGAAGGAAGAGGAAAACTATTACTCCATCACGGGCGGTGACGTCGGAAAGAGCGTCGAATATTCTCAGCTCCGCGCCAAGGCGTTTGGCTACCGTCCCTATTACATGTACCGCCAGAAGAATACGGTGGGCAATCAGGAAAACGTCGGATACGCCAAGGAAGGACACGAGGGCTACTACAACGTTTTCATGATGGAGGAGTTGCACAGCATCTTTGCTGTCGGCGCGGGCGCGGTGACCAAGCTCGTTCGTGAAACCCCCACGGGAAAACGCGAGATCTCACGCATATTTAATCCCAAATATCCATATGAATATCTACGGGACGCCGAGAAAAACATGATGGGCGAGGGAGAGAAGCTCTCTCTTCGTGACCGTGTCAACCTGTTTTTCGACGCACCGTGATATTTTGACGAAAAGGCAAAAGCACGGCAAGGCTCCGCGGCTTTGCCTTTTCCTTTTTGGAAACGGGGACGGATATGCAAGGAGAAAAAGAATACGTGGGCGGCTCTCTGAAAAAGGGAGTGCTTTTTTTAACGGTTGCCAATCTGCTCGTCAAGGTGCTGGGGTTTGCCTATAAGGTGCCCTTAAATGCCCTGCTTGGCGATGAAATGGCAAGCGTCAACGCCGCAACGGCACTTTTTGCCGTCCTCTATACCGCCATGGCGGTATAGAGGAC
>SVTN01000048.1 GCA_015063765.1 Oscillospiraceae bacterium
GGCAACCGCACACGCATTGGCATCGTTCTGCAGATGCGTGGGGACGCCGTAGTGCCCCTCGATCAGCGCAACGATCTCGACACGATCCCATCCGCGCAGGTTGGGAGGACCGAGGATGATGCCCGTCTTCGAATCGAGAGGACCGCCGCAGGAAATGCCGATGGCATCGGGCTTGCCGTCAAGGATGCCGTCTGCCATTTTCATTAAGCGTTCCAGCATCTCTTCGGGGGGAACGGTGAGATCGGTCGGGCACTTTTCCTTTTTGAGAAGCTCGATGTGCTCGCCGTCCCAGTTTGCAGTCACGACGGCACATTTCGTGCCGCCGATATCAAAGCCTAAAAGTAGCATACTGACCTCATTCGGTAAGATTGTATTTTTCTACCGTTTCCTTGTAGCTTGCGAGCGAGAAGGGCGGGTAGCCGCAAAGGTAATGGTTTCTTCCCTTTTCGCCGTTGGCTTCCCATTCGATGAGAAGGATCTTTTGCTCGGAATAGTAGACGGGAAGCTGTGCGATCACGTTCGCGCCGTTGACGACCGACTTAAACTCGCCCTCGGCGATCACCTTGCCCGTCGAGGTATCGGTGACACGGTAGGTGCCGGCATATTCCTTCTGCGTATCGTTGGAGGCGTAAAGCGGCAAATTCCAGTTGGAAAGCTCACCGCAAGCGAGGATGAAGGGTGCTTGCGAACGCTTGACATAGGAATACGCAAGCTTTTTCGTAAAGTAGTAGTCGACGATGGCGTCGGAGGTCTGAGGCCATCCGTCAAGCATGTTCCACCAGATAATACCCGTGGTATACGGACGGCAGACGCGCATACGCTCGATAAAGAACTTCTTGGCTTCCGCCTGGGAAACCTGTGACGCAAAGATGTAATTTTCGGGATCGGTCGGCACGTCGCCGAAGAGCTGACGCACCTGTCTTTCCATCAGCATCATGCGGTCAGGGTTGCCGTTTTGGTCGCTGGAGTGCAGAATCCACTCCTCGTTATCGGGGCCGTAGGGCCATACCTTTTCGGGGGTGGTGAACTTTTTGATAGATTCAAGCGCAGGACAGCCGTGGTAGCCCGTTTCGCTGACGAAGTGGGCGAGGTTGGCGGCATAGAAATCGCTCTTGTAGTAATCGCGGGGTCCCCACAGATGGTCTTCGACAAGGTGCGAGCCGTGCACCTGTGACTTTTCTCCCGCCGCATCCATCGCAGAGGCGATGTAGGGAGAGGAGGGGAGATAGGGGCGTCCCCAGTCGTGGTGATGCACGACACGCGGAAGGACCTTACGGGTAATTTCGTTTTCGTCGGGGTTCCAATGGAACTGCGAGCCCGAGTCGACCTCGTTATCGCCCGACCAAACGATGATGGAGGGGTGCGAGCGAAGCTTGCGGATGACGGCGGTTGCCTCCTCCTCGATCAAAGCCTTAAAGCGCTCGTCCTCGGGGTAAGAAGCGCATGCCATGGCAAAATCCTGCCATACCATGATACCGTTTCTGTCACAGAAATCGAAAAACTTGTGATCCTCGTAGACGTTACCGCCCCAAGCGCGGATGATATTGCAGTTTGCATCCTTGAAGAGGGCAAGCGCCTCGTCGTAGCGCTCAGCGTCACGAGAGTGGAAGGCGTCAAGCGGTACCCAGTTCGAGCCCTTGCACATGATCTCCACACCGTTGATGAGGAAACGGAACTGTCCCTTTTTGCCGTCGAGGGGATCTTCTCTTTCGAGCTTCACGTCGCGGATACCGAAGGACATCTCGCGCGTGTGGATGAGCTCTCCGTTTTTGTAGATCTTCGCCGTGCCGTCGTACATGTTCGCGTCGCCGTAGCCGACAGGCCACCAAAGCTTGGGGTTGGGAATGTCAATGCAATAGATGCCGCCCATGCGCTTTTTCACGGGAACACGCTTTGTAAATCGGCTGTCGTCACCCGACGAGAAGTCGATCTCAAGCTCAACGCCGTCAAAATCGAGAGAATCGCTTTCTAACACATAGAAGAAGCAATAGTATTTCCATGCATGGTTGAGCTGGAAATAGGCATCGGAGAAGCGGATCTCGTCACGCACCTCCAGACGCACCTCGCGCCAAAGTCCTGCCGTCAGGGCGCGGCACATGATGTCCCAGCCGCCGCTGTGAGGAGCCTTGCGCAGATGTCTGAGTTCGGGCTTGCCGCCGAAGATCAGCTGATGCAGAGCAAAATCCTGTCTTTGTCCGTAAAGGAGTGCCGAGCGCAGATGAACGGTGAGGGTGTTTTCTCCGTCCTTCAAATACTGATCCACGCGGAACTCGTGCGCGATGTACATGTTTTCGCTCTCGCCGATTTTCTCACCGTTGAGAAAATACTCGGCGATGCAGTCAACGCCCTCAAAAACGAGGTAGACGTTGTTTCTTTCCTTGGGGGCGTCAAAGGTTCTTTCATACCACCACTCGTAATCCTCAAACTTTTCGGTTTCGAGGATGTTCATGCCCATATAAAGATCCTCGGGCAGATATCCTTCACGCGAAAGATCCAGCTGAACGCAGCCCGGAACGGTTGCCGTCAAGGAAAGCGGCTTTTTATCGGCAGCCTCCTCGCGCTGTCCGCGCAGCTGCCAAGTACCGTTTAATGAAATCGTTTTCATTCGAGATACCTCTCTTTTTTGCTTTTAGGGGTCAAAAATTTCGGGAATTTTCCCTTCTGAAACTATTGTAACAGTTTCATGCCTTGAAATCAAGTAATATTTACAAAAAAATATTCGTTTTTTTAGTATTTTATTGACAAAACCGTGTTTTTTAGTTATAATGTCCCTGAAAGGGAGGGATGCCCATGAATACGACCGAAGCCTTTCCCCGCCTATCGGCGAAGGAATACATAGAAAACGAAAGCGACGTTTGGGTAAACGTCCGCACGGTGAAAAAGCGCTTTCATCTGCATTGCCACGATTTTTTTGAGATCGAGATCATTTTGAAGGGCAACGGCACGCACGTGTTTAACGGAAAAGCCTATCCCATATCAGCGGGCTCCGCTTATCTCATCAAGCCTACCGATATTCACGAGATCTTTTCGGACGGTGAGCTTGAGATCTGCAATATCGTCTTCAAGGAAAACATGATGAGCGATACGGTGCTTTTGTCCATTTTGCAATCCGATCTTCCGAGTGCCCTCACTTTAAGCGGAAAGGACTTTGATTCCATGGTGATGGCGTCAAACATTCTCGCCAATGAATGTGAAAAATCGAGCGAATACCGACAGCCGATGCTCGAATATCTCATTCATTATTTTACGGGCGGAATGAGCTATGCGCAGAAATCGGAGCAGATCTCCGGCATCAAGCGTGCGCTTCTCTATCTTGAGGTGCATTTCAGAGAGCAGATCGACCTGTCTGTCCTTGCCAAGGAGGCAGGCTTCCATCCCATGTATTTCAGCGCGATCTTTAAGAAAACGACGGGAGAATCTTACATTCAAAGGCTGACGAGCCTGCGCCTTGCCTACGCCGCAACGCTGCTCAAAAACAATTATTCCGTTTCCTACGCCTGCTTTGAGTCGGGCTTCGGCTCGCTCTCCAATTTCTTCACGGCGTTCAAGAAAAAGTACGGCGTCAGCCCCAAGGAATATACCAAAGCAAAAAAGCAATGAGAAAGGGGCTGTCACATTTAGGCATAATCGCAAACAAAAAAGGATTTTATAAACAAAAGGCAGGGACTTGTTTCCTATCTTTGCTTTTGCTTCTTTGATTTTTGAGTTGAAAACCTACGGTTTTCTCCATTTTAACCAATTTTTGTTTGCTTTTTCCGTTTCCTCGCTCGACGTATATATATACGCCTTTCGCTCGGAGAACGAAAAATTCTGCTCTAAATCTGACGATCCCCTTTGCTAAAAACATAAGAATAGAGACAAAAAGAACTCGGTTTTTGTTAAAAAACCGAGTTCTTCTCGCTTTTTGTAACCAAAAAGCGGCTTCACGTCTCTATTCTTAATGAGACAGCCTCTTCTTTTTTATTGGTGATAGGTGTCGAGAAAGGCGCCCATCCTTCGCATCGCGTCGGCGAGAATTTCCTTTTCGGGGAGCATGACGATGCGGAAGTGGTCGGGGCTTGGGTATTCAAAGCCGCTGCCCGGCACGAGGAGGATGCCTGTCGCGTGGAGAAGATCACGGGCAAGCAGGCGGTCGTCGGTGACACCGAACTTTTCATCAAGGCGCGCGAAAAGATAAAAGGCGGCTTTGTTCTTGACAAAGGAGATACCGTCGACATCGGCGAGGGCAGAAACGGTCGCCTCCCTTTGCTCATAGAGTCTGCCGCCCTTCGTGACCTCGTCACGCGGGGTCTTGCTGTCGGCAAGCGCCGCGGGAATGGCGAGCTGTGCCATGGTGTTGGCGCAAAGGCGCATGGATGTGAGGGCGGCGACGGCGGCGCGGTAGTCCTTCGTGGCGTCACGGGGACCGCTGATGATCATCCACCCCGCACGCAAGCCGCAGAGAAAATGGGATTTGGAAAGCCCGTTCATGGTGATGACGGGAAGATCGGGGGCGAGGGCGGCGACGGATGTATGGGAAGCCCCATCAAAAACAAGGCGATCATAGATCTCATCCGAAAAGATAAGCAAACGGTGCTCTCTTGCCACTTGCGCGATTGCAAGAAGGACATCCTTCGAATAAAGTGCCCCCGTCGGATTGTTGGGGTTTATAAGGACGATGGCACGGGTTCTTGCGGTAATCTTCTTTCGGATATCCCCAACGTCGGGCATCCACTCTGCCCTCTCGTCGCAGGTATAGAAGACGGGTGTGCCGTGCGCAAGACGCACGCTGTTGCTCCAAAGCGAATAACAGGGGGTGGGCAGAAGCACCTCATCCCCCGCATTGAGGAGCGGCAGGAGCGCAAAGCTCACCACCTCGCTCACGCCGTTTCCGATGAAGACGTCGTCGGGGGTGATGCCTTCTATGCCTTTTCCTTTATGGTAAGCGCAAATGGCTTCGCGTGCGTCGGGCATACCCATAAAATCGGAATAACCGAGAGCGCGCTCCGTTCCCCTTGCGAGCGCCTGCTTGATGCAGTCGGGCATTTTGAAGCCAAAGGTTGCGGGGTTTCCCGTGTTGAGCTTTAAAATATCGGCACCCGCCCTTTGCATTTCCATTGCTTCAAGAAAAAGAGGACCGCGGATGTCGGAATGGACGTCTTGCATACGATACGCGATATCTACTGTATTCATGTGAAAAATTTTCCTTTCATGTCTTGACTTCATTATACACGCATGGTATAATATAGTCAAATACCTATAATTATATAAATGTTATAACGAATTTGTTATGAAAGGAGAAGGGATGTTTCGGTACAAGGAATACGTATACGAGATCTACAAGGAAAAAAGCTTTTCGAGAGCGGCGCAAAATCTTTATATCAGCCAGCCATCTCTCTCGGCGCGGATCATTCGCTTGGAAAGCGAGCTGGGAGCGCCCATCTTTGACCGAAGCACCTCTCCCGTGCGGCTTACCGAGTTTGGAAAGATCTATATAGACGCGATAGAGGAGCTTTTTAAACTGGAGACGCGGGTGAAAAACCATTTGGGCGATCTCGCTTCGCTCAAAACGGGACACCTTTCGATCGGCGCAAGCAACGTGTTTGCCGCGTATGTGCTTCCCCCCATCATTACGGAATTTAAGCGATCGTTTCCCGGCATCGACATTCGTCTGACAGAGGGCAACACCGCTTTCCTTGCACAGATGCTTGAAAAAAACGAGTTGGATCTCGTCATCGACAACAACCGCTACGATGCTGAGCTGTACGACAGAGAGCTGTATGCCGAGGAGCATCTTTTGCTTGCCGTGCCGAAACGCTTGGATGCGTGTCAGAAAACGGCGGAGCATCAGATCACGGAAAAGGACATGAAAAGCGGCAGGTATTTGAAAAAGGATTTTCCTATCGTTCCGCTCGCGGCGTTTGAGGAGGTTCCCTTCGTGATGCTGACACAGGGCAATGATACACGCATACGAGGGGACAGACTCTGCCGAAGTGCGGGCTTTCATCCGTCCATTGTTTTAGAGCTCAACCAGCAAGCGACCGCCTACATGGTCGCATCCACAGGAATGGGGGCGTGCTTTGTGAGCGACACGGTGGCTCTAAAGCTTCCCTCACACGCGAACCTTGCCTATTATAAGCTTGCGGGGGATGACGCCGAGCGACAGGTTTATTTCTATTACAAAAAGCACAAATACAAAACTCGCGCAATGGAAGAGTTTATTCACTTGATCATGAAAGGATAGAAGCTATGAAGAAATTTGAAGTAAAGGATCACGCACACAGCCTTCTCCCCGAGGGAGAGTGGCGCCTTTGTTGGCGTGACGAGTTTGACGGCGACACATTAGACCGTACCAAATGGGATTTTCGCCTTAATTTTTGGGGTGCGCCCTTTCCCGGCTACACCGAGGAGGGTGTGATCGTCCGTGACGGATGCGTGGAGCTGCACCGCACCGAGAGGGACGGCTATTACGTTTCGCCGCAGCTGCAAACGGGAGAAAACTCCTTTGATGTGCCGAAAAAAGAGCAAAGCATCGGCATCTCGGGCGGCTTTGCCGAGACGAAGGACATCTGGCCGCTCGGAGAGCTGAAGCCCATGAAATTCTCCCATACCTACGGCTATTACGAATGCCGCTGTAAATTACAAAAATATCCGCGCGAGATGTGGAGCGCCTTTTGGCTGCAATCCCCCTCCATCGGTACCACCTTTGATCCCGCCTTTTCGGGCATCGAAGTGGACATTATGGAGCATCCCGACAACGGCTTTTACACCTCGGGCAACATCATGGGCGGCTACGGTGCCCAGTTCCGCGAGGAAGGAAGACGGCACGCCATTCCCGTAGGCGAGGGCGATGACGGGTGGCACCGCTTCGGTGTTCTGTGGGACGAGGACAAATACGTATTTTATCACAACGGCGAGGAGATCAGCCGCGCGACGGGGACGGTTTCAAGAGTTCCCGAATTCATCCTGCTCACCACCGAGGTCGTAGGGCACAGAACGGGCAAGCCCGTCAAGGTCGAAAACGAATTTATAGACGACGCCTTTATCGTCGACTATGTGCGCGTGTTCGACAGAATATAAAGAAAAGGGGCTGTCACATTTAGGCATAATCACAAACAAAAAAAGAATTTTAAAATTGCAGGGTGGGGGCGATGTCTGCCTCCTCTGCTTTTTGTCAAAGAGATTAAGGTTGAAAACCTACGGTTTTCTCCATCGAACCAATTTTTGTTTGTTTTTTCCGTGCGCTCCCTCTCGCAGTATGCCGATACAGCTTCGGGGCGCGCACGAAAAATTCTGCTCTAAATCTGACCAGCCCTTTGCAAGGAACATAAGAATAGAGACAAAAAGAACTCGATTTTTAGTCAAAAATCGAGTTCTTTTCCGCTTTTTGAAGCAAAAGCGGTCTTGTGTCTCTATTCTTAATGAGACAGTCTCTTTTGTAAACTACAGTTGTCAATTTCTCTTGAGAAGAACATTCTTCTCGTACAGCTCTATATCATCGTAATAGCCGTCTGCGGGGACACCGCACACACGGCAGTATTCTGCCCAAACGTCACCGATGGGAAGCATTTTCACATCCTCCATGGCTGCCATTTTGCGCGACATCCGGTTTTCGTCTTGCAGTTTTCTCAGCATTGCATGCGGAGTGCAGAGTGCCGAAAGGAGCGCCTTTTGCAGGCTGCGGAAGCCCGTCACCCAAGCCGAGATGCGGTTGATGGAGGCATCAAAGAAGTCAAGTGCGATCGCAACACGCTCGGTTGCCCCACAGCGTACGATCTCGGTTGCGATCTCCTTGGTTTCGTCATCGAGAAGCACCACGTGATCGGAATCCCAGCGGATGCCGCGCGTCACATGAAGTGCGATCTCATCGAAGAAGCAAAGGAGTGCGGGGATCTTATCGGACACCACCTCGGTGGGATGATAATGTCCGTTATCCATGAGAGGGATGCATTTATTCCTGTTCATTGCGGCGTAGGAAAGGGCAAATTCCGCACTTCCCGCGGTGAATGCCTCCACACCGATGCCAAAGACCTTGGATTCAATGCAGGGCTTGACCTTGGTAAAGTCATAGGGCTCTTCAAGAATGGCGTCAATCGACTGTTTGTAGCGCATTCTCGGTCCCATACGGTCGGCGGGAATATCCTTATAGCCGTCCCCCGTCCAAATGTTCATCACACAGGGAACGCCCGTTTCCTCGGCAAAATAGCTTGCGATACGGATGCAGGCGCGTCCGTGCGCGATCCAGAAATCTCTCGTTTCCCTGTCGGGAGAGGAGAGGGTCAAGCCGTCCTTGACACGCGGATGGGAAAAGAAGGTGGGATTAAAATCAAGCCCCATACCGCGCGCCTTGGCAAACTCCACCCATTTTTTGAAATGGCGGGGTTCAAGCGCATCGCGGTCAGCAAATTCGCCCTTTTCAAAGATAGCATAGGAAGCGTGAACGTTGATCTTTTTTGCGCCGGGACAGAGGGAGATTGCTTTATCCATATCGGCAAGCAGCTCGTCGGGCGTTCTTGCACGTCCGGGATAGTTACCCGTCGTTTGAATGCCGCCTGTCAGTCCGCCCTCGTGGTCAAAGCCGCGGACGTCGTCGCCCTGCCAGCAATGCAGAGAGATGGGAATTTTTTTGCAAAGCGCAATTGCCGCATCGGTGTCGATGCCATAGCGCGCGTAAATTTCTTTTGCGGATTCGTATCTTGTCATGGGTTGCTCCCTTTCTTTGTTTGCAAAAGCGGAATGGATCGCTTTTAAGATCAGATCAGCTGTTCGAGGATTGCCTTAGCGGAAATGATATCGCGCTTCTGCTCTTCCCCCGAGATCTCGCGCTCGATGGTGATGGGACCGTCGTAGCCAAGCTCCTTTAGGCGTGCAACAAGGCGAGGGAAATTTGCCTTGCCTGCGCCGAGGGGCGTTTCTTTGCCAAGCTCGCGCCCGTTTGTCGGGTAAAGACCGTCCTTGCCGTGCACGTCGCGCACGTATTTGCCGATCAGGTCAAGCGCGTCGACGGGATTGGCTTTGCCGTACAGGATAAGATTTGCGGGGTCGAGATTGATAGCAAGATTGTCAAGCCCCGCGTCCTCGATCACGCGAAGCAGGGTGACGGGGGTTTCCTGTCCCGTTTCAAAGAGGAAATACTGCCCGTTTTGCTTGCAATATGCGCCGATGTCCCTGATCGCCGCGATCAGATCGGAATAGCCCTCGGCGGCAGGGCTTTCGGGCAAGAAGCCTGCGTGGGTGGCAAGCTGGTTGACCCCGATCATTTTGGCAAAATCCGAGCCCGCCTTCAATTCACGCAGGCGGGTTGCGCGGTATTCCGTCGGCACGATGCCAAGGGTGGTAGGACCCTCGGTGAAATTCCACGCCTGCGGACCCGACCAGCCCGCCCAAAAGGTAGAAACGCGCACACCGTATTCGTCAAGTGCCGCTTTGACCTTCGCGGCGATTTCTTCATTGTGACAGTCCATATCCCAGCAGGCGATCTGGCAGGAGGAGAAGCCCATATCCTTCACTTCTTTGATTTTGAGAGCGATATCGGTATTTTTATCGAGATTTACAAGTACACCTAAAACCATGTTTTTCTCCTTTTGCTGTTATTACGGAAATATTATAAATCAGTCTTCCCTTTTCTTTAGGGTCAGTTTTTGATACGTGTTGATATAGTAGTCGAGCGGATGACCGTAGCAAAGCTCACGGTTTGCGCAATCGACATTTCCCAAGGTCGTGCCGTCAAGGAACAGTATCCCGTCAAGGCTCTTGTTCTTGTAAAAAACGCCAAGGCAGGTGCCGTCCTCCGAAAAGACGAGATTTTCAAGCCCGAGGTCGATATTCTCCACACTCTCATCCCTGTCGTTCCCATCTACACCGTCCGAGGAATAGACATCGTAGGTTCTAACCGTTTTTAACGTCAGCTCGTAGGACTGCTTGACCGCCGCGAGTGCCGCCTCGGCTTGGGTGGCGGTGTATGGAGCCACGCGGAGAAAATGCTTTTTTTGGTAGAGAATCTCACAATAGGTTTCGTCAAAGGGAGATACGGTGTAGATGCCTACCGTACCGTTTCCCCAATCCTTGCCCGCACCGACACCCGTAATGAAGACGCTTTTCGGGGGAAAGCGGCTCTCGTCAATTTGAAAGGACGGACGCTTGCCCTTGGAGCAGGTGACGAGAAAGGCGTCGTTGTCGTACAGGATATCCGCGTCTACCTTTTCCAGCGTTGTGGGCAGGTTGATGCGTACAAGGCGCGTACAACCGCTGAAGGCAAAGGATTTGATGCGGGTAGCCCCCTCGGGAACAAACACCACCTTGACGTTTTTGCAATCCTTGCAAGCCTGATAGCCGATTCCCGTAACGCGAAGTCCGTCGATCTCGGTGGGAAATTTGATAGTTTCCTCGGTATCGGTGCTTCCCATAAGGATATCGCAGCACCCCTCCGCGGTAGGTCTATAGGTGAAAATATTTTTGCTTCCGTTCGTTTGCTCGCTCATGACGGATCTCCTTGCTTTTTGATATGAAGCTTGCCTTTACAGAAATATTATAGCACGGCTCGCGTAAAAAGTAAAGCGGATATTGACAACATTCGCAAAATCATGCAAAATATCCGTATGGAGAGCAAAGCGATAGACAAGAACGAAACGGAAAACACCCCGCGACCGACGAAGGGGTGAGCCAAGGCATAAAAAAGGCAATATCGCCCTTGCGGTTGATATTGCCTTTTGTATTTAAAGTGCAGACTGGGTATCGTTCGGGTCGCCGTTTATGGCAAAGTCGTATTCCTGCGACCAATCGAGTCCTCTGTAGGCTTCGGCGCGGTCGTCGGTTTCGATAAACTCCATGAGAAGGTCAAGCATTTCCTTCGTCCAGGTGTTCTTGTCGATCTGGGCGGTGGTGAACTTGTTTTGGCTGATCATTTCAAAGCCAAAGAGGTCCTTGACCTGCGTTTTTGCCGCACCGCCGACCACCTCCTCGACGAGGTGCGAGGGGATGAACAAAACGCCGCCGCCCGCGCCGAATACCACGTCACCGGGGAGGCAAACTGCGTTACCGATACGTGTGGTCGTATTATAGCCCGTCATGATAAAATCGCGGATGGGGGTGGGGTCGATGCCACGGAAATACACCTGCGTATGCTCCACCTTTTGCATCTGCTCGGTATCTCTGATACCGCCCCAAATGACGGCGCCGCCGTTTTCGTTTTTGGTCTTGTTTTTGAGGGCGGTGGTAAGATTGCCGCCGAGGAAGGTGCCCTTATAGATCTTGTCGTACATATCAATGACGGGAACGTCGTACTCCATCAGGTTGTCAATGACCCATTGGTTATATGTACCGCTTCTGCCCTCGGAGGCACCGAGTGCCTTTGTGAAGGCGTCAAGGTCGGGGCGATAGGGGCAATAGGTGGCGGTGACGGCTCTGCCGATCAGCTTCCTTCCGTCGGTATGCAGGGTCTGAAGTCTGCCTTCAAACTGGCTCTCATAGCCCT
>SVTN01000049.1 GCA_015063765.1 Oscillospiraceae bacterium
TCGAAGTGCAGCTCCATCGTGCGCAGGTATCGGGTGGATAGATCCTCCTTGGCTTCCTTGAGGAGATCCTTGGCGGTCAAGATCAGCGAGAGGGTGTGCTCCGCTTCCGCCTTTTCTTCGAGCAGTCGGTCCCGCTCGGCGACAAGTGTCGGGATGGTGAGCGCGATCTCATAAAGACGTCGTCTTTCGCTTTCCTTGACGGAAGAAAGTGCTTCAAGATCGGTAAACGCCTTTTGTAGCGTATTTTCGTTTTCGGTCAAGATCCTCAGGTCGCCTCCGTAGGGGGGCGGCGGTGCTTCGGGATCAAAGCGCGTGTTTTGCAGATAATTTGCAACGCGGTTGCGTGCGGCGTTGTAGGCGGTCAAGGCTTGCTTGGAGAGAAGCATGTTCTGCTTGACGGTGTCGATGGCGGCACGCGGTGAAAGATCTGCAAGCGTGGGATAATTTGCAAGAAACTCGGTGACGCGGCGCGAAGCATGCTCCTTTTCAAGCGTAAGATGGTCGCGCTTTAAGAGCAGATCGGCTCTCTTTTGTAGGAGCATTCGATATACGGGAATATCCGCTTCTAAGCGCGCCGCTTCTTTCTCGGGATCGTCAAATTGCGATGCGCCAAAAAAAGCGGCGAGGGCGGCACGCGTTTCCACTTCTCTTTGGCGGTGCTCTGCCAAAACGCGGCGAAGCTCGTTTTCCTCGCCCACGAGAAGCTCGTATCTCGAAAGGTCGTCAAAGAAACGGTTGGCAGCGATCAGGGGATCCTTATCTGTGTAGTCGAAGGGGGTCAAAAGGAAGGCAAGCCTGCGCTGCTTGACACGGTATTCTTCGAGGCGCGACAAGAACTCGCTCGGCGTTTTTCCGTTGCGCACAAAGCAGAGAACGGCAAAGCCGAGAGCGGCAAGCGAGAGAACAAGGGAGGGGATTGCAAGGGCGAGCAGGCGAAGAATAAAGCCCAAAACCGCGACGACCGCAAGCACGCCGCCGCCGATCAAGGCGGGCAAAAACGCCTTTGGCAGTCCGCGCTTACCTTCATCGGCGTAAAGGGCGGCACCTGCTTCCTCAAGAGCTTCCTTTGCCGCACGGACGGCGGCATACTCACCCTCGGTGGGAACGCGCTCGTCAAACTTTAAGCGGAGGGCGTCCTTTTCTCCGTTCAAGCGGAGCTCGTCCGTGCGCACTCTTTCCTTTGCACGGCGCCAAGCAGAGAGCGCTTCACGCATGCGCTCCATAAAGCTGTTGTCGGGGGCTTGCTCTCCGTATTTTTCACGGAGTGCGGCGAGGGTGCGCACATCTTCGTCCGAAAGATCTGCCGAGGCAAGCTGGGCGGTGAGCGTCGCACAGTCGGTGGCGGCGGTATCCGCCTCCGAAAGCTCTTCTTCGGTGGGGAGATGAGTAGCAAAAAATGCTTCCAGGGGAGTAAGGTGATTTTGGGCAGCTTCGCGAAGCTCGATTAGGGAAGAATAGCTTGCGTTTTGCTCCTCCCAAAGGCGGCGTTTTTCTGCCTCGGCACGCTTTTCTCTTGCTTCGGCAAGCGCCGCACCGATCTCAGCCTTTTTCTCTTCGATGGCGACGCGTTCTTCCCCAAGCGCGTTGGCAGCGGCTTCTGCCGCGCGTGCCTCTTCGATTGCCGCTTCCTTATCACGGATGGCAAGAGAAAGCTCGGGGATGATACCGCGCTCGCCCTGTGCGCGGTAATGACGGCGGGAGGAGTCTAACAGCTCGTCCGCCTTTTGAAATTTTCCAAGATCATCCGAGGCGTCAAGGAGCGAGCCAAGCCGCGCGCGGATGCTGTTGTTGTCGGGTGGGAGGAAGGGAAGTGCTTGCGAAATGTACAGGCTTCTCTCAAACCCGTCGGCATCCACGCCGAACAGCTCTTCACCGATCGCCTCGGTGTAGCGGGTAGAGGGTGTGCCGGTTGCCAAATGATAAAGCGCAAAGCGGTCGTCCTTTTCTTTTGCACCAAAGAAGCGCTCAAGGCGGTATTCTACCCCCTCGGCTTCAAAGCACAGTGCACCGCCAAAGGTGCCGCCTTGCCATGGGGTATAGCGCCGTCTTTCGTTGTCAAGCCCTGCTTTCCTGTTGGAGGGAAGTCCGTAGAGCATTGCCTTGAGAAAGGCGGCAAAGGTGCTCTTTCCCTTGCCGTTTTGCGCATAAAGGATGTTGAGCCCCTCGTCAAAATCAAACGAACAATCGGAAAGACAACCAAAGTTTACAATCTTACAGTTTAAAAGCTTCAAGTAAAAATGCCATCCTTTCCGAAGTTAATAAGATACGTCCTCAGGCATTTCGCCCTCCAAGGCGCGAAGACCGTAGGAAAGCACGCGCTGCTTGTCTTCTTCCGTGAGGGTGGAGTCGCTGAGCACGCGGCGGACAAATTCCCCCTTCAGGGAAACGTCGCTAAAGGTGGTGTGCAGCTTCAAGCGAATGCCGTCCTTGATCTTGATAAAGTAGAAGCGACCGTCGAGCAATAGCTTGATTTGCTCGGGCTGCTTGAGATAATGCTCCTCTACCTCACCCACCAAGTGCAGGCGTACCATGTCGCACTCCGGAATGGTGGCGACGGCGGCACTGACCCTCTTTTCAATCTCGGGCAGGGTGACAGCCCCCGTAACGTCCACTTCAACGTTGTGAAGGGTACGCATGGCGGTAGTCAAAAACTCCGCCTGCATGGTGTCGGTATCGAGAAGAATAACACCGCATTTGCCCGTTTCATCAAAGCCGCGTCCTTCGGGCGTTCCCGCATAGCAAGCAAGCCCACCGCGCGAAAGGCGCAGGGCGGTATGGGTGTGAAAATGACCGAGGGCAAGATAGTCGACCTTTTTCGCATCTAAGAGAGTGCGTAAGATCATCTCTTCACGGGTGTCCGCACGGGATGTGGTGAGGGTGCCGTGGAGCAAAACGATATTCTTTTCGGTTTCGTGGCAGGCAAAGGATGCAATCGTTTCCTCTGTGACCCCAAAGCCCGCCGCGTAGACGGTAACGTCCCCAAAGGAAAAGACCTTGCTCTCTCCTGCAGGAACACGCAAGAGGTTGGCAGGCAGGGGAAGATTGGCAAGTGCCCCCGCATCGTGGTTGCCCTCGATATAGAGGAAGGTGAGGTCGTTATGTGCGGAAATGCAGTCGAGCACGTATCTGACGGCACCGTTTGAGGGTGTCGGAATATCAAAAAGATCTCCCGCAATGAGCACAAGCGTCGCTCCCTCGCGCGCGGCGGCAGAAATCGCATTCGAAAAGGTGAGAAGAAGCTCACGGCGCCGCGCCTTGGCAATGCGGGCGGGCAGATGCTGCTCCATCACAGAATCTAAGTGGCAATCCGCCATATGTAAAATTTTCAAGGGAATCCCCCCTTTTGTTTTTCTCTTTATATTCTATCAAAATTTTATCTTAAGGTCAAGGGGGTTCTTGACAAAAAGCCGTAGTTTTGCTAAAATGAAGGTAGAATATTTTTGGGAAAGGAATTACCTTTATTATGATTATTATCGAAATGGAAAACGGCAAAAAGATCAAGCTTGAGCTGGATGCCGCTGCCGCTCCTATTACGGCGGCAAACTTTGAAGCGCTTGTGAAGGAAGGCTTTTATGACGGGCTGATCTTCCACCGCGTTATTGAGGGCTTTATGATCCAAGGCGGCGACCCCACGGGAACGGGCATGGGCGGCGCACGCGAGCAGATCAAGGGTGAATTTAAGATGAACGGATGGGATAACCCCCTCAAGCATACCCGCGGTGTGATCTCGATGGCACGCGCGCAGAACCCGAACTCCGCTTCCTCGCAATTTTTCATCATGCATAAGGATGCGCCGCACTTAGACGGCTCCTATGCCGCCTTTGGTAAGGTCGTCGAGGGACTTGACGTCGTGGATGAGATCGCAACCACCCCGACCGATTATTCCGACCGTCCGCGCATTCCCCAAATGATGAAGCGCGTATATATTGAAGAGTAAGACCTTGGAGGAGCGCCAAACGGCGCTCCTCTTTTTGTAAATAATTGTTTACCCCCGTATATTTTTCTCTTTTTGCCTTATACTGTAAAAGAAGGGGGTGGGTGTATGCAACAAAAAATAACCCTTGCGGCGTCCGTCGTTGTTCTTTTGCTTGGCGGCGGCGCCCTCTTTTATCTCTTTTTTAAATACATTGCAGGCGTTTTTCTGCCGTTTCTCCTCGGCTGGGGGCTTGCCATGCTTGTACGCCGCCCTGCCGCATGGCTGCATGAAAAAACGCGAATAGCCGAAGGGGTGGCAAGACTTGCCTTGGTCGCGGTGGCGGCACTTTTGCTCGGCGTCGCTTTGGTCTTTGGTTTGCGCGGTGCGCTTCGTGAGCTCTCCCTTTTAGCGTCACGCTTTGGAGGAGATAGCGCGCTCTTTGCGGAACGGATCAAGGCTTGGCTTGCCTCCATTCCCATCATCGGAGAACGGCTCGCCGCAGGAAGCGTTTTGCAGGAAAGCCTTTCCTCACTCCTTGCGATGCTTCCATCCCTGATTGCCCGTATTGCTGACGTGTTGCCCGCTTTTTTCTTTACCCTCGGGGTGGGGGTGATTGCCGCCGTCTATTTTTGTCTGGATCTTGACCGCATCCACGCCGCTCTCGCCGCGCGCCTTTCAAAGCCGTTTGATAGGCTCCTGCGCGGCTTTAAGGATTCTGCCTTGCGTGCCGCCGTTTCTGTGCTTCGGGCACAGGCGCTTCTTACCCTTATCGCTTTTGTTTTTCTCCTTGTGGGCTTTCTTCTTTTGAATGTAAACTATCCTTTACTTTTGTCTGGACTGATCGCTTTGCTTGACTTCCTGCCTGTTTTGGGCGTCGGACTCTTCCTCGTGCCGTGGGGCGTGCTTTCGCTTCTTGCAGGGGAGCGCGCGCTCGGCGTAGGTCTTCTTATTCTTTTTGCCCTGATCGCCGTCACGCGGCAATTTCTTGAGCCGCGTATTTTGGGACGGAGATACGGGCTTCATCCCCTTGTGACCCTGCTTTCCCTGTATGCAGGCGGACGCCTCTTCGGGGTGTTTGGCTTGCTTGTGCTTCCCATGCTCACACTTTTGCTTTTTGAAATACTGTTTTCAGACCAAAACAAGAAAAGCTCCGCTTGAAAAGCGGAGCTTTTTGATTAAGCGAGGTAAGGAGAATCCCAAAGCTTCAAGGTCTGTCCAAGACCCATTTCCTTTGCGTGCATATAGAGGTCGTAGCCCCATCCCACGTCCCAAATGGGCATACCGCCTGCGATGAAGCAGATGCGCTCATCGTCCGAGGCTCTACCCGGCTTTTCGCCGCGGATGATGTCGCCAAGACCGATCGCCTCCTCAATGGGTGGGATCTTCTTTTCATACATGAATCGGTAGATCTGTACGGCGATACCGTTGATGAAGCGCTCGTTTTCGGGAAGGGCGAGATGCTCGGCAAAATAAGCCTCGTGCATCTTGACGTTGTCCCAAACGACCTTGGATGTGGTGAAATACTTTTCATCCACCTGACCTCTGCCGCTGAAGATGAGGAGGGAGCCGGGCTTCAGCCAATCCCCTTCCAGCGAAATGGGCTTCAAGGAGGATGCGGCAACGCTGACGATGTCACCCGCGCGGACGGCTTCCTCCATGGTGTCGGCGGCGCGCGCACGGATGCCGTATTTTTCTGTCATCTCATTGGCAAACGCCTCTGCCTTTTCCTTGAAGAGGTCGTAGACCACAAGCTCTTCTAAGGCTTTTGCCTCCAAGCGGATGGCTTCAAAGCAGGCTTTTCCGATCGGACCTGCACCAATGGCGGCGCAGACCTTGGCATCCTTTTTCGCAAGATAGCGCACACCGACGCCGGGCACGCATCCCGTGCGTACGGAGCTTATGAGGTTGGCGGACATCAGCGCCAGCGGCTCGCAGGTGTCAACGTCGTTGAGCATCACCATCAGAATAGAGCGGGGAAGACCGCGGCTGGGATTTATGATGTTGGAGCCGTACCACTTTTGTCCCGCTACGTGGAAGCGACCGCCTACGTACGCAGGCATCGCCATAAAGCGGCGGTCGGGGGCGTCGACGGGCATACCGGGAAAGGTCTCCTCTGCGGGAAACTTCATCATGATGCCGTGCGAATTGTGGTTGTCGCCTCCCATGACGTAATCGCCAACGCTGAGAAGCTTGAAGATCTCCTCTTCAACATCGATGCATCTGGCGTAATCGAGTACGCCCGCTTTGATCATATCCTCTTCGGAAAGATAAAGAAATTCGGTTTGTTTTCCCATGAGATGACCATCCTTATCATTTTTCTTCATTTTAGCACGCAACGGAAAAATTGTCAACATTATAGGCGGTTTTGCTTGCTTTTTTGCTAAAAACCCTGTATAATTGTAAAGAAAAGAAAAAGGAGACGGCAAAATGAAGACGAAAATGATCAAGGGCTATTTGTTTGTTATTGTCAGCGCGTTTATTTTTGGATGTATGCCGCTGATGGCAAAGCTGATCTATGCCGAGGGGGTAACCCCTATGAGCCTTGTCCTTCTTCGCAACCTTTTGTCACTCCCGATCCTCGCGTGCTTGGCGTTTGCACGGCACGGGTCCTTGAAGATCCCACTTCGTGCCCTTCCCAAAATGTCGCTGATCGCTCTTATGGGATGTAGTATTACCCCCATTTTGCTCTTTTATTCCTATCAGTACATCAATTCGGGAACGGCGACCGTGCTTCACTTCATTTATCCTGCGGTGGTCGTGATCTTCGGGATGCTTTTCCTCAAAAGCCGCGTGCGCGCAGGAAATATTGTCAGCCTTGTTTTATGCTTGGCGGGCATCCTTCTGTTTTATGATCCGAATGCGGGCTTCCATCCGCTCGGATTTGCGCTTGCTCTCCTTTCTGGCATCTCATACGCCGCATACATTTTGTTGCTTTCGGGCTTTCGCTACAAGGAAGAGATCAAGGGCTTTACCTTTTGCTTCTACGTTGCCGCCGTTTGCTCGGTCGTTATGCTTGCGGTCTGCCTTATCAGCGGTAACCTTGCTTTCCCGAGATCCCTGCTTGGATGGGGGCTTTGTCTTTTGTTTGCCCTCACCCTCAACGTTGGTGCGGTTCTGTTCTTCCAGATGGGCACCTTCCTCATCGGCGGCGAGCGCGCCTCCATTCTCAGCACCGTTGAGCCGATCACCAGCCTTTTTGCGGGGGTGATCGTTTTCGACGAAAAGCTTAGTGCTCTTACCGTGATCGGCGCTGTGCTCGTGCTTTCGGCAAGCGTTTTGATCGCCGTCCTCGACGCGAAGAAAAAAGAAAAATAAAAAATAAAAAGCGCCCCGCTTTCGGGGCGCTTTTTATAGAGCACTTATGCGCGCTCAACCTTACCGGAACGCAGGCAACGGGAGCAAACATAAACAGTCTTGTTCGTTCCGTCAACTACAGCCTTCACCTTGCGGATGTTGGGCTTCCAGGTTCTGTTGCACTTACGGTGGGAGTGCGAAATGGTGTTACCAAACACAACACCCTTGCCACATACACTGCACTTTGCCATGGGAAATTACCTCCTAATCGTTTACATGCCGTCGCTTGCGCGACCCTGTTTCATAAATCAGCAAACAGTATTATAACATATAACTTTAAAAAAAGCAATAGGCTTGGACGATTTTTTTAAAAGTTTTTTTAATGCTCCGCCTCAAGCCAGTTCTTGCCGATGGCGGTGGAAACGGTAAGCGGAACGGCAAGCGATACCGCACCCTCCATTTCCTCCTTCAGCAGTGTGCGGACACGCTCGGCACACGTTTCCTCTGCCTCGACGATCAGCTCGTCGTGCACCTGAAGAATGAGCCGCGCATCCAGCCCCTCCGCCTTAAGGCGCCGATCCACGCGGACCATCGCCAGCTTGATGATGTCGGCGGCGCTTCCCTGGATAGGGCTGTTCATCGCGACGCGCTTGCCAAAGGCACGCTGTGCAAAAATGCGGGAGGAAAGCTCGGGAATATAACGGCGTCTTCCGAAAAGCGTGGTGGTATATCCCTGCTCCTCTGCCGATGCGATCACCCCGTCAAGATAACTCTTGATGGAGGGGAACTCAGCAAAGTAGTCGTCCATATACCGCTTTGCTTCGGCAACCGAAACGCCGATATCGCCCGAAAGGGAATAGGCGCTGATGCCGTAAATGATGCCGAAGTTGACTGCCTTGGCACGGGCGCGAAGCTCGTCCGGCACAAGGGGCTCGGGCAGGCGGAAAACAGCGGCGGCGGTGCGCCTGTGAATGTCGGTACCCGAAAGAAAGGCGTCACACATCTCAGAGTCGCCCGAGAGCGCCGCCATCAAGCGAAGCTCGATCTGCGAATAGTCGGCGTCTACCAAAACGCGCGAGGGCGATTTGGGGATAAAGACACGGCGAAGCTCTCTGCCGAGCGGGGTTCGAATGGGAATGTTTTGCAGATTGGGCTCTGCCGACGAGAGTCTTCCCGTTGCGGTGAGCGCCTGCTTGAAATCGGTGTGGATGCTTCCGCTTTCATCTGCCACCTTGATCAGCCCTTGGGCGTAGGTGGAATAGAGCTTGCTGACCTTGCGGTATTCGAGGATCTCGTCGATGATCGGATGGGTGTGACGCAAGGCGGAAAGCGTATCGACATCGGTGGAATACCCGTTTTTATTTTTCTTAAGCCCCTTGGTGGGAAGCGCAAGATGGGTGAACAGTACCTCGGCAAGCTGCTTGGGGGAATTGAGATTGAACTCCATTCCCGCGTGTGCCGTGATGTTCTCGGTCAAGAGCACCATTTCCGTTGCCAGTCGGTTGCCAAAGGCTTCGAGTGCCTCGGTATCGATGCGGAAGCCCTCGTGCTCCATGCCTGCAAGCACGGGCGACAGCGGAAGCTCGATCTCTTCTAAAAGCTCTCGGCATCCGATTTTTTCGATTTCAGCAAAGAGAGCCTCTTCCAGCGGCAAAAATGCCGAAACATAGGGCTCTCCCTCGGGAATCGTTGTCTCTAAATAACGGAGAGCAAGCGCGTCGGGCGAAAAACTGCCGTCGCCCCCTGCGAGCACATAGGCGTAGAGAAGAAGATCGCGCGGCACAAGCGCCGTTTTGATCTCTTCGGCAAACAGACGGTGGAGAAGTGCCTTACCGTCGTAGGTCACGACGGTGTGAGAGCCGTCAAAGAGCGGCGCGACAGGGGAAAGTGCGCCCGCATAACGGTAGTTCGCCTTTCCGTCCGAAAAATAATATGCGTTATCCCGCATTTCAAGCGCAAAGCGGGACACACCGGCAAAAACGGCAAGGATCTCCTCTGCGTTCGCATCCTTCAAGGGAAGGGCAAGCGAGAGGGTGGGTGTATCGCACGCGCAATTCTCGTCAACGGGAACGAGAGAAAGCTTCTTGATGAGCACCGAGAATTCAAGCTCGGTGCATTTGTCATACATTTTGGGGCAAACGCCGTCGTAGGTCAAGTCGTCAAGCGTGACGGAAAGCGGAACGGTGCGGCAGATCTCGGCAAGAAAGCGAGAGTCTTCGGCAGAGCTCTTGCCTGCCTCTAATTTCGCCTTGACCCCCTTCGCGATGGAGGGGCTTTCCAGGTTTGCGTATAGATTTTTAATCGAATGAAATTCGGCAATCAGCTTGCTTGCCGTTTTTTCACCGACACCGGGGACACCGGGGATGTTGTCCGAGGAGTCGCCCATCAGCGCCTTGAGATCCACAAACTCTGAGGGCTCAATGCCGTATTTGGCAAAGAAAGCATCACGGTCAAAGGCGACGGTGTCGCCCGTCGCTGCTAAGAGGACGGTGGTTCTGTCGTCGATCAGCTGCAAAAGATCGCGGTCGCCCGAAAGCACGTAGGTGTGCACGTCGCCCGATTTCTCACCAAGGCGCGCGACGGTGCCGAGAATATCGTCCGCCTCGTAGCCTGCCAGCTCAAGCGTATGAAAGCCGAGCAGACGCAGACATTCCTTGGCATCGTCAAACTGCAAAAGCAGCTCCTCGGGCGTTTCGTGTCTTCCTTCTTTATAATAAGAGAAGCGTTGCTTGCGGAAATTGGGCGCCTTGAGGTCAAAGGCGACGGCGGCATAGTCCGGCTTGAGCGCCTCAAGGTGGCGAAGCACGATGTTCAGCATGCCGTAAATGGCATTCGTGGGCTTTCCCGTTTTTGTGTAGAGAGGACGGATGCCGTAAAAGGCACGGTTTAAAATACTGTTGCCGTCTATGACCAGCGTTTTTTTCATTGCTCGCCTACCTCGTTTGGCGTATCAAAATCAAGGGTCGCCTCAGTCGTATCGTCTTCCTCGGCTTCTGTTGCATTCGCCACAGGAGCAGAGGGCTCCTCTGCGGGGGTCTCGGGGATTTCGTCAAAATCAAAGGTTTCCTGTGCGGGCGCCTCGGGGTCGGTCACCGTAGGCAGAGAAGAGCTTTCGGTTTCAAAGGCAGGGGAGAGGGAGGGGGCTTCCTCGTCCTCTTGGAAAATGGGGGGCAAGAGGAAGGAGATAAGGCGGGTGAGAACGTAAATGGAGATGCCGAGGAAAAGAAAGTCGTGCATCATATGAATAACGAGAGGGCGTCCCTCCACGGCGTTGTAGATCAATGCGCTGATGGCGTTCGACGCGGAAAGCAGAAATGCCACCATGCCAACGGGGAAGAGGACTGCCTCGGAAAAGCCGCCAAGGCGGAAGCGCGTTTCCACAAGGAAGAAAAGCATCAAAGCGATTGCCGCCACCTGATCAAGCAGCTTAATGGGACTGTTGAGGGCAAATGCGGTGTCGAAATAGGCGTAGAAGGCAAAAACAAGCAGGAAAAGCGCCACACCCATACCCAAAAGCACCGAATAGGTGTGAGAGGGCGAGGGGGTTGCGGACAGGATGAAGTAAGCGATCGCCGCCAAAGCAAGCAGGATCAAAAGAATGCCGAACACGGTTGCGGGTACTGTGTGTGTTTCGCCAAAAAAATCAAAGAGGAAGGTGACGAGCCAAACGCCCGTCGTGAGGGCGGCAAAGCCGGAGGCGAAAAGAACGGAAAGGACGTTCTTATACCGCCGTCCCGCAAGGGAGGTGCGGAACAGGATGCCAAACACCAAAAAGGCGACGATAGCCACCATATATAATAAAGGAAGGAAAATGTCCGAAAAAACATCCTTCGCAAAGTGACCGCTCTCGGGCGAAAAGGCCGAAAGTAGCTCGTACGTATAGAACCCGGTGCACAAAAGGAGAAAAACACCTGTGAGTGCTAAAGCAAGCGAAAAAACTTTTTTTGGCGTATTTAACATAAGAAATCCTCTTTTTAAAGTTGATATTTCTATTGTAACGCACACATATGAATAAAATGTAACGGTTTCTTTCTTTGTGCAAAATATCCAAAAAAATAATCAAAAAATGTGCAAAATTTTCTTGAAATCATGAATAAAAAAATGAAAAAAGACTTGCTTTTTGGCGAAGAATACTGTATAATAGTAAGGCTTGATATGCGTTGAAGCGAGAGGTTGCCGCGAAAGCGGGTAATTTTCGTGGAGTATGTCCGACAAATCGGGCGAAAAC
>SVTN01000050.1 GCA_015063765.1 Oscillospiraceae bacterium
GCATAGCGCCATAGACAGATTTCAGATGTAGTAAAACGAACTTTGCCTTGCGGCAAAGCTCGCGTGCTTCGCACGCGGCGGCGAGGATTTCATCCTCGCCGTCTTGTTTTATTATATCATAAATCCGTCCCGAAATCGAAGATTTCGATTGGAAGCTCTGCTTCCTTGAATGGCGCATAGCGCCATAGACAGATTTCAGATGTAGTAAAACGAACTTTGCCTTGCGGCAAAGCTCGCGTGCTTCGCACGCGACGGCGAGGATTTCATCCTCGCCGTCTTGTTTTATTATATCACGCTTCTTCGGGTTACGCAACCCCTTTCTTCAAAAAAAGGTGTGTCTTTTCTTGCGATTTTTTAAGCATTTTACACTATTGAAAAACAAGCCCCACCGCATTACAATAAAACCAGAAGAAAATTTTTATCGGGAGGAAACACACATGGCAAAGAACCGTTATATCGGCGATTATCCCGTCATCGGCATCCGCCCCATCGTGGACGGCAGACGCGGCCCGATGATGCTCCGCGAATCTCTTGAGCCCCTTTCTTGGGCAATGGCAGAGGCGGCAAAAAAGCTTTTTGAGGAAAACCTCTTTTATTCGAACGGCGAGCCCGTCAAGGTCGTCTTGGCAGACACCTGCATCGGACGCGTGCCCGAGGCGGCGGCTTGCGCCGACAAATTCAGAAAGGAAGGGGTAGACATTACCCTTTCGGTCACCCCCTGCTGGTGCTACGGCTCGGAAACCATGGACATGGACCCCAATACCATCAAGGGTGTCTGGGGCTTTAACGGAACCGAGCGCCCCGGCGCCGTTTACCTTGCGGCAGTTCTCGCCGGTCACGCGCAGAAGGGGCTTCCAGCCTTTGGCATCTACGGCCACGAGGTGCAGGACCGCGACCAAGTGACCGAGATCCCCGAGGACGTCAAGGAAAAGCTGCTCCGCTTTGCAAGATGCGCCATCGCCGTTGCCACCATGAAGGGCAAGTCCTATTTGCAGATCGGCTCGCAGTGCATGGGCATTGCAGGCTCCATCATGGATCAGGATATGATGGAAAGCTACTTCGGCATGCGCATTGAGTCGGTCGACGAGGTCGAGATCCTGCGCCGCATGGAGGAGGGCATCTACGACGAGGAAGAGTACAAAAAGGCTCTTGCGTGGACGCTCGAGCACTGCAAGGAAGGGCGCGACGACAACCCCGACTCTGTCGAATTCTTAGGCGAAGAGCGCCGCATCAAGTTCACCGATGAAGAAAAGATGAAGCAGTGGGAATTCACCGTCAAGATGTACTGCATCATCAAGGACCTCATGGCAGGCAACCCCAACCTCTCCGACGCATTTGAGGAGGAAAAGGTGGGTCACAACGCCATCGCAGGTGGCTTCCAGGGACAAAGACAGTGGACCGACCATTGGCCCAACTGCGACTATCCCGAGGCATTCCTCTCCTCTACCTTTGACCATAACGGCGCGCGCGAGCCCTATACGCTTGCCACCGAGAACGACGTGCTCAACGGCATGGGGCTTCTCATGATGCGCCTTCTCACCCACAGAGCGCAGATCTTCGCCGACGTCCGCACCTATTGGTCGGGCGACGCGACCAAGCGCGTGACAGGCTACACCCTGGAGGGTAAGGCGGCAGATGCCGACGGTATCATCCACCTCATCAACTCGGGCGCGGCTTGCCTCGATGCGTCGGGCGTTTGCACCGACGAAAACGGAGAGCCCACCATGAAGAGATGGTGGGAAGTCACCGAGGAGGATATCAAGAAGATGACCGACGCGACCGTATGGTGTGAGGCAGGCTTCGATAACTTCCGTGGCGGCGGCTTCTCCTCTCACTACACCACCAAGGCAGAAATGCCCTGCACCATGATCCGCCTCAACCTCGTCAAGGGCCTTGGCCCCGTGATGCAGATCGCCGAGGGCTGGACGGTCAACCTTCCCGATGCGGTTTCGGACGCCCTTATGGAAAGAACCAACCCCACCTGGCCCTGCACCTGGTTTGCACCTCGCTGTGACGGCAAGGAGGGCTCGCCCTTCAAGACGGCTTACGAGGTCATGATGAATTGGGGTGCCAACCACGGCGCCATCAGCTACGGTCACGTCGGTGCCGACATCATCACCATGTGCTCGATGCTCCGCATCCCCGTTTGCATGCACAACGTGCCCGAGGAAAAGATCTTCCGTCCTGCCGCATGGAATGCGTTTGGTATGGATAAGGAAGGACAGGACTACCGCGCCTGCGCCGTCTACGGTCCTCGCTTCAAAAAATAACATTTTTTGAAGCAATTTGCGCCTACCCTTTTTGGGTAGGCGCAATATCATTTTTGCGAAGCAAAATATCATTCGCACGCCACGCGTGCGTTTTCCGCCCGAGCCCCGCTCGGGCGGCTTTTTCGTTTTTTCTAACCTGTTTCAGGTTAAAATCTCCTTTTTAAAAAAAGATGTGCTATTATTTGAAGTAGACTAACATCAAAAAGGAGTCATTCTATGGAAACTTACACCGAATTTCTCATCTTTTGCAAAAACATCCGCACCTTACGAACATCTCACGGTCTATCCGAACGCGAAATGGCAAAAACGCTCCGTGTCAGTGTCAAGACCCTCACCCAATTAGAAAACGGCATTCTTCCCCCACACGTGAGCGCAAGCATTATCCTTCACCTCTCAAAAAAATTTGGCATCCCGCCAAAAGATCTTTTTATATTGCTTTAATCTCCGCCCGAGCCCCGCTCGGGCGATTTTTATTTTTCTCCTTGTATTTTCCTCCGTCTTGTGTTAAAATAAAATCAACAACGAAACAGGAGGCAAAATGAACCTTCTTTTTATCTTTACAGGTGGCACGATCGGAAGCACGGTGACGGGTGATGTAATCTCCCCCGACGGACAAGCACCTCGCCTGCTTCTCGAAAAATACGCCCAAAGGCATCCCATCGATTTCACCTATGACACGCTCGCACCCATGAGCGAGCTGAGTGAAAACTTTACAGGCATGCATATTTGCCATATCCTGAACACCGTGGCTTCCCACGCGAAGGACTACGACGGCGTCGTCGTCACCCACGGCACGGACACCCTCGCCTACACCGCAGCCGCCCTCGGCTACGCCTTGGGGAACGACGCTCCCCCCGTCTGTCTTGTTTCCTCCGCCTACCCTCTTGAGGACAAAAGAGAAAACGGCACGGACAACCTCTTCGGTGCCCTCTCGCTCATGCGTGCGGGTAGGGAAAAGGGGGTCTTCGTCCCTTATCAAAACCAAAAGGGCGGAAGCATCACCGTCCACAGAGCCACACGCCTCTCTAGCTCCCTCGCCCTTTTGCATCAGATCTATTCGGTCGGAGATCTGCCGTACGGAGAAGTGACACCCGACGGTGTTTTTCATAAAGATCCCGACTACACCGAAAAACCCGACGCCCTGCCCCCGCCCGAGTGGCGCTCGCTTTTCGAAAGGAGCCGCGACATTCTGCGCGTCTTCCCGTATCCCGGCATGGTCTACCCTGAAATTCCCGACCGCACGCGTTACGTCCTGCTCGACACCTACCACTCGGGGACGGTGGACGGAAAGAGCCATGCGGCACACGCCTTTTTAAAGGCGGCAAAGAAAAAAGGCGTCCCCGTTTTTGTAACGGGCAATGCCGCTTACGAGAGCGCGGGAATTTTTGACGAATACGGCGTCATCCGCCTCCCCCTCTCCCCGATCGCACTTTATATGAAGCTGTGGCTGTATAAAGACACCGCCGACCTTTCTCTCTCGCGTGGCGGAGATCTGTTTCTTTAAGCAATTCCCCGCACTTTTGAGCAAAATCAACCTCCCGTTGCCGAATTCAACCATTCGTTGCTTGCCCTTTTCAACCAGAGGTGGTACAATAATTGTGTAAGAAAACACAAAGGAGACGTCATGACAAACTTAGCCAACAACCTCACATTCTACCGCAAAAAGAACGGTCTTACCCAAGGACAGCTGGGCGAACTCCTGCACGTAAGCGCGCAGGCAATATCAAAATGGGAGAACGGGCAAGCCGAGCCCAGCCTCGACATCATTTTGAAGCTCGCGGAGATCTATCACATCTCCACCGATGAGCTGCTTTCCTCCGCGCAGGCGGAGTCTGCCGAGACAGTCACAGCCGCCCCCGCCGCCCAGCAGGAAAAGAAGCCGTCGGGCTTTGCGAAATTCCTTCGCAAATTCTGGTACATTCCCGTGATCCTTCTTCTGCTGATCGGCGTCGCCTTCGGCGTTACATCCTACCTCAACGCGCCCGCACGCTACGGGCGTATGATCAAAAAAGGAGAGATCACCTTCGGCATGACCGAAAGCGAGGTCAAGGAGCTCCTCGGTAAGCCAACCGATACCTGCAGCACAAAAAGCGAGGATTTCTCGATCTTCCCCTTAAGCGACCTCAATTACGACGAAGCCACCTACTATGCTTATTATGACGAGCGGGATGCCAAAAACGACGACGAGCTTTGGTTTGGTGTGGAATACAAATTCTTACGCCTCGTTTTTAACAAAGACGGAATCCTGATCGAAGCATATTACTGCAACGCCCCCTCCACCGACGTCTTCAGCTACACAGACGCCGAATATCTGACCGTCACATCCTATGAGCGGGTCCTTTACGAGAACGGAAAAGCCACGAAATACGGCATTGTCGAGTTTGACGACGACTCCGTGTATCTCGGCGAGGCTTCTCACCCCAAGGAAGGAAGCAGCTCGACCGGCACCGTCACGACCGACAAAACCAAGATCGAAATCGCAATGGGTGTTTACTCCTTGCCCGCTGAGGAGGATAATCTCTTTTGATCTGTTTCCACCCCTGATACATACGAAAAAAGCCGCAGGCGTTCGCCCGCGGCTTTTTTATGTTTCGACGTTCTCAGATCAAACCGAGGAAGCTCGAAATTTTGCCGTTCAGGATCATGCAAACAAGGTCAAGAACCCAAACGATAAGAGTACCGATACCGGTAAGACCGACGATCAGACGGACAACGGCGGGAACAGTCTTGCCTTCCTGGAAGCGAGTAACAACACCGCAGATAAAAGCAGTGATGGGAATGATCGCGAGGATAAGGCTTACGAGTCTGGAAAGACCAAAGTAATCGTTCTTTGCAGCCATCTTCATTTCTCCTTCGTAAAATTTCGAAGTGCAGAACACTTTGATGCTATCATTTTATCACACTCATTCCAAAAAATCAACCACTTTTCAAAAAAAAAGAGAAGCCGAGGCGTTTTTTGCGCCTCGGCAATTTGTGGGAATGCAAAGCTTTTGTTTGCTTAAATGCGTGCAACGCCCTCTTCCACAGCGCACTTCTTGACCGCCTCGGCAACCGTGGGAGCCACGCGGGGGTCGAATGCCTTAGGAAGAATGTACTCGGTCGAAAGCTCCTCGTCCGTAACGAGAGAAGCAAGACCGTAGGCTGCCGCCTTCTTCATGCCCTCGGTGATGGCGGACGCACGCGCGTCAAGCGCACCGCGGAAGATGCCGGGGAAAGCAAGCACGTTGTTGATCTGGTTGTTGAAATCGCTTCTGCCCGTACCGACGACAGCCGCACCCGCTTCCTTTGCGAGGTTCGGGTCGATCTCGGGAACAGGGTTTGCCATCGGGAATACGATCGCGCCCTCGTTCATGGACTTGACCATCTCGGGGGAAACGATGCCGGGAGCGGAAACGCCGATAAAGACGTCAGCGCCCTTCATAGCATCGGCGAGCGTGCCGTCGAGCTTGTTTTCGTTCGTGATCTCTGCCATCTCAGCCTGTGCACCCGTCATGCCGTCCTTGCCGGTGACAAGCGTACCGATGCGGTCGCAAAGGATCATGTGCTTCACGCCAAGGCCGAGCAGGAACTTCGCGATCGCGATGCCTGCCGAGCCTGCGCCGTTGATGACCACGCGCACGTTGCCGATCTCCTTCTTCACCACCTTTAAAGCGTTGAGGAGGGCGGCGCCAAGCACGATCGCCGTGCCGTGCTGGTCGTCGTGGAAAACGGGGATATCGCAGATCTCCTTGAGGCGTCTTTCCACCTCGAAGCAACGGGGTGCGGAGATGTCCTCAAGATTGATACCGCCGAAGGAGCCCGAAAGGAGATAGATGGTGCGGACAAGCTCGTCCACATCCTTCGACTTGATGCAAAGGGGAATGGCGTCTACGTCAGCAAACGCCTTGAAGAGGAGCGCCTTGCCCTCCATTACGGGCATACCTGCCACAGGGCCGATATCGCCAAGGCCGAGAACCGCCGTACCGTCGGTGATGACGGCAACCGTGTTCCAGCGGCGGGTGAGGTCGTAGGACTTGGATTCATCCTTTTGAATTTCAAGGCAGGGAGTCGCAACACCGGGGGTGTAAGCAAGGGAGAGGTCTTCCTTAGTCTTGACCTCAACGCGTGCAGTCACCTCGATCTTGCCACGCCATTCGCCATGCTTTTTGAGGGATTCTTCTGCATAATTGATCGCCATGTCGTTATCTCCTTACTTCTCCCAGGGGAAGGTGTAGTTGAGGTTGTACTCGTCGCGAACCTTGTTCATCTCAGCCTGTACCGACTCGTTGATCGGAACACCCGAGTCCTTGCGGGACATCCAGATGTCGTATTCCTTCTCGCCTGCGGTGTAGATGCGGTCAGCATCGGGCTGACGCTTAGCCGCGCGGATCGAACGAAGGATGTCGCCGACCTTCTTACGGCAAAGCTCTTCGCCGAGGAAGTGATCGGTGTCGATAGCAATGAAGTAGTGACCGAGGTGGTAGGGGCGGATGTTGCCGTCCTTGTCCTTACCGTCAAGGTCCTTACCGTACATACCGTCCTGAAGTGCTGCGCACATCAGCTCAACCGCCACAGCAAAACCGTAGCCCTTGTAGCCGCCGAGAGCTTCGCCGATACCGCCAAGGGTGGTGAGTGCTGCTGTGCCGTTGCGGATCTTCTTCAGAGCCACGCCCGCATCGCCCTCAACGGGATTACCGTCCTCGTCGATGATGGTGCCGGGATGCACGTCTTCCCCGATGCGCTCATAATACTCTACCTTACCGTTCTGGGTGATCGAAGTCGCGCAGTCAAAGATAAAATCAAATGCCTCGTCCGAGGGGATACCGATGGTGAAGGGGTTGGTACCGAACATACCCTCAACGCCGAAGGTGGGGGCTACCGAGGGACGTGCGTTGGTACCCGTCATACCGATACAGCCTGCCTTTGCCGCCATGGTGGCATAGTAGCCAGCAATACCGTAGTGGCAGGAGTTACGGACGGCAACCATGCCCATACCGTACTTCTTTGCCTTCTCGATCGCCATCGACATTGCCTTATAGCCGATGACCTGACCCATACCGTGATGACCGTCGACGACAGCCGTGGTTTCGGTTTCCTTGAGGATCTCAAAATTGGTTACAGGCTGCTGAATGCCTGCCTTGATGCGGTCGATATACACGGGCTTAAAGCGGTTGCAGCCGTGCGACTCAATGCCGCGGCGGTCGCTCTCGAGAAGCACGTCGGTGACGATCTTCGCATCCTCCGCAGGAACGCCTGCGCCGATGAAAGCGTCGGTGATGAAGCTTTCTGCTGTTTTCCAGTCCAAAATCATTTTAGGCATAGTAAAAATCTCCTTTGGTCTTGTTTTTTTCTTCTATATATGTTATACTAATTTTAATCAAAAAAGTCAACTATGCGCCGAAATTGCAATCTTTTTGCGCAAAATATGATTAAATCCGTCAAAAAACCAATCAAACGATCAAAAACGAGGGGTCAATATGTCACTTAAAGAACGCGAAAACGCCATTCTCGAATATTTAAGAGAAAAAAGGGAGGCAACGGTCGGAGAGCTGTGTGCCATTCTCTTTGTCAGCGAGCCCACCATGCGGCGCGATCTCTACACCCTCAGCCGCGCGGGAAAGCTTCTCCGCACCCATGGCGGCGCGGCGTATAAGGGGGCAAGAGGCGAAAATCTCCCCCAAGCCTTCAGAGAGCGAGAGCAGACCAGCGCCAAGGCGATCATCGGCAAGCGTGCGCTCTCCCTCGTCAAGGACGGCGACACGGTGATGGTGGACGCCTCATCGACCGCCGCCGAGCTTTTGAAGCTGATCGGCGCACGCCGCGACATCGTGGTGGTCACCAACAACGCGCACGCCCCTGCCCTGCTTTCGGAAACGGCAGTCAAGATCTTTGTATCGGGCGGCGAGCTTGCCCACGGCACCTATGCCTTCGTCGGCGGCTACGCCGAGGATTTCATGCGCTCCTTTCATGCCGACGTCTGCTTTTTTTCGGTCAGACGGCTGACGCTTGACGGCGACCTTACCGACAACGCCATCGCGGAGAACGCCGTCCGCCGTATCATGCTCGCAAAGGCAAAGAAAAAGGTACTGCTTCTCGACTCCAAAAAGCTGGGCGAGGCTTGCATGAACACCCTTTGCTCCCTGAACGAGATCGACGCCGTGGTGTCCGAAACGGATATTTCAAGCCTCTTCCCCACCGCGCGCGATAAATTCTTACCCTTTTGAAAGGATGCCCCATGGAACGCATTTTAGCAAAGCTGGATGAATACACCCATAAAAACGACTACGCCGCCGCCGAGCGTCATCTTCTCTATTGGTTGGAGGAAAAGCGAGGCACGCCCGTCGCACTCACCCTGTACAACGAGCTGCTCGGCATCTACCGCAAAACGGCGCAGGAAGAAAAAGCCCTCTCTACTGTAAAGAACGCTTTACAAAACGTCGAAAATTTGGGGCTTTTCGACACCGTCACCGCCGCCACCACCTATCTCAACGCCGCCACCGTCCTGCATGCCTTTTCCCGCGCAGACGAGGGACTTCCTCTCTTTGAAAAAGCAAAAGGCATCTACGAAAGGGAGCTTTCTCCCTCCGACACCCGTCTTGGCGGTCTTTACAACAATATGGGCACCGCCCTCGTCACCCTCGGTCGCTTTGCCGACGCAGATGTCCTTTATAAAAAGGCGATCTCTATCATGCAAGCCGCGGAGGACGGCGATCTTGAGGTAGCGGTCACCCTCTTAAACATGGCAAGCGCCGTGGAAGCCGAGAAAGGCACGCTTGACGGCGAAGAGGAGATCTCTTCTCTGTTAGGCGAAGCAAGGACACTTTTGGAAAAGCATGAAAGGCGCGACGGATACTACGCCTTTGTCGCAAGCAAGTGCGCCCCCGTTTACCGCTATTTCGGTCATTTCCGCTACGCAAAGGAATTAGAAGAAAGGAGCGAGCGCATCTATGAAGGGGCTTGAGTTATCCCGCGCGTTTTACCTCGAATACGGCAAAGCGATGTTAGAACAGGAGTTCTCCGCCCTGCTTCCCCATATCGCCGTGGGTCTTGTCGGCGCGGGGAGCGAATGCCTCGGCTTTGACGACGAGATTTCCCACGACCACGATTTTGAACCGGGCTTCGCCATCTTCCTGCCCGATGAAACGGTCGTCGACCGCGCTACCTCCTTTCGTCTTGAGCGCGCCTACGCCGCGCTCCCCAAGGAGTTTATGGGGTACAAAAGAAGCCGTCTTTCTCCCACAGGCGGCGCGCGACACGGCGTCATCCGCCTCTGTGACTTCTTGACGGAAAAGACGGGCACGCCCAACGGCGCGCTCTCTTTGCGTGATTTTCTCTATCTCCCCGAGCAAGCCCTTCTCGAAGCCACCAACGGCGCCCTGTTCCACGACGGTGACGGCGCGTTTTCTAAAATACGAGAGCGCCTCTCCTATCTTCCCGAGGAGGTGCGCCGCAAAAAAATGGCGGGCGAATTGCTCCTTATGGGGCAGGCAGGGGAATACAATCTCCCTCGCGCCCTCTCGCGCGGCGACACCGCCGCAGCGCAGCTTTCCGCCATTGAATTTGTAAAGAGCGCTTTGCATTTTGCCTTTCTTTTGAACAAGAAATATCTTCCTTATTATAAGTGGCAGTTCCGCGCCATGCAGACCCTTCCCACTCTCTCGCATCTCGCAGATCCCCTTCTCTCGCTCATCTCCGCCCCCGCATCCGCGGATACCGTAGCGCAAATCGCGTCCTTCTTTACAGCCGCGCTTGTCGAAGCGGGTATGATCACCAAGGAAAACGCTTCTCTTGAAGAATGCGCCTACACCGTAAACGACAGCATCTCCGACCACACCCTCCGCAACCTCCACATCCTCGTGGGCGTGTAAATAATGCGGGGGCTTCTTGCAAGAAGCCCCCACACCCCCAAGAACCTTTTGGAGGAATATGACACGACCGAGCAAGAGAGACCTGCTCTGTCAAAAAAAGAACGGCATACGCCGTTCTTTTTTCTCTTTATGCCTCGTAATCAAACGAAAGGCGGGATGCCATCGAGGGGCGCACCAGCCCGTCGGCAACTGCCACGTGCAGGGGGTGCTTCTGATATGCGGAAAGCGCATCAGCGGATTCGAAGGTCGAATCCATCATGAGGTCGCCCGACGAACAGGGCATTCCGTTCGTGAGAATATGCATCTCCAAAAGCCCGTCGATCTTGCCGACAAGCCCCTCAAGCGCTGTTTTGATCTCGGCGGCTCTTCCCGCTTTATCGACGATCTCGTCCTTGAATTTCCAAACGATCATATGCTTGACCATAGCGATATCTCCTTATGCTTTGCCACCCGTCGGAAAATTTCCGACGGGTGGACGCTTTTCTTATTCTTATCGGTGAATCATGGGAAGGCTTGCTGCGGCGATGGACTGACCGACACGGCGAGAGCTTTCGTCGGGAAGATGAATGGTGATCTTCTCGGCAAGCTCGGGGAATTCACCGGCGAGAACCTTCTTTGCGGTCTCGTGGAGAATGCTTCCGCCCTCACCCGAGGATACACGGCCCATCAGAAGCACGTGCTTGATATCGTAGAAGAGCGCGTAGTATGCAACGGCGTAGCCGAAGTATACACCGATGGTTTCGTAGATCTTGGCAGCGCGCTCGTCGCCCTGTGCCATCAGACCCTGTACCACCTTCAGCTTCTCTGCGGGAGATGCGTTCGGATCAAGCTCGATGCCTGCGGCAGGAGCCAGCTTGATGACGGAATCCTGCGAGAAGTACTTAACGCCGCAGCCGTAGTCGCCCGACCACTCGTCCACCATTGCATCCTTGTTGTAGTCTGCGGGAACAAATGCAAGCTCGTTGAGCCAGCCGGTGATGTTGCCGTTGCCGTCGACGTAGCCGCCTGCCTCGCTCGTACCCATAGCGATACCGAGAACGTTGTTGTCGTCAAGGTCCATAGCACCTGCAAGTGCGGTGACGTCACCGTCGTTTGCGACCTCGATCGGTACGTTGCCAAGCTCCTTGGCAATGTCGGTGTAGATGTTCTTAACCACCTTCTCAAATGCCTCGGGGTTCTCGTTCTTTACCTTGAGGAAGAGAGAGGAGGTCATGATGCGGTTGCCGATAACGACACCTGCGGTCGATACACCGATGCCGTCGACACGGGGCATCTTGGAAGCCGCCGTCTTCATGGCGCTCATAATGCCCTCATAGTG
>SVTN01000051.1 GCA_015063765.1 Oscillospiraceae bacterium
AACAGAAAACCTGGCGCTTCGCTTCAGCGACGAAGGCGTTGCCGGGACCGACGATCTTATCGACCTTCGGCACCGTTTCCGTTCCGTAAGCAAGAGCGGCAACCGCCTGCGCACCGCCAACCTTAAAAATGCGGTCAACACCTGCAATTTTAGCGGCGGCAAGGATAACGGGGTTGACCTTGCCTTCCTTATTGGGCGGCGTCACAATGCAAATTTCGCGGCAGCCCGCAATCTTTGCGGGAATGCTGTCCATCAAAACAGTGGAGGGATATGCCGCCGTACCGCCCGGAACGTAAAGTCCGACTTTTTCAATCGGAATCACCTTCTGCCCGATGATAACACCAGGTTTTTCATTGATAATAAAGCTGTTTCTCTTTTGCGCACGATGAAAAACGCGGATGTTTTCCGCCGCTTCGCGCAGGATCTCAAGGAAACGAGGCTCAACTGCGGAAAACGCTTCCTCGATCTCTTCTTCGGAAACCTCCAAAGCAGAAAGGGTTGCTTTATCAAACTTTTCGGCGTATGCATACAGTGCCTTATCACCGTTTTTTCTGACATCCGCGATAATATCACGGACGATATCTGCCACGTCGGCAGTGGGATTGGCTCTCGCAAAGATTTCCTCTGCAAGGACCTCCTCATATTTCATAATCTTGATCATTTGTTATTCTCCAAGAGCGCCGCCACGCGCTCCTTCATGGCGATAATTTCATCGTTTTTGAATTTGTAGGAAGATTTGTTGGCAATCAACCGTGCACTGATAGGAACGATCGTTTCACGCGGCTCAAGGTTATTTTCCAGCAACGTTTTTCCCGTTTCAACAATATCCACGATCACGTCGGAAAGCCCTAAGATGGGTGCGATTTCAATCGAGCCGTTGAGGTGGATGATATCGATATCCCTGCACTTTTCCGCATAATATGCGGCGGCAATACCGGAAAACTTGGTTGCAACGCGCAAGGTTCTTGCAGGATCGTCACGAAAACCAACGGGTGCGGCGACCGCCATGCGGCATTTACCAAAGCCAAGATCCAAAAGCTCATATACATCAGGCTCATATTCGAGAAGAATGTCCTTGCCTGCAACACCAATATCTGCTGCTCCACGCTCCACGTAGATCGCAACATCCGAGGGCTTTACCCAGAAATAGCGTACGCCGCACGCGGGATTTTCAAATATCAGCTTTCGGTTGGGCTCTTTGATGCTGGGACACGGATAGCCTGCTTTTTCAAAAAAATCATATACCTTTTCGCCAAGGCGTCCTTTGGGAAGGGCGACGTTAATCATTTCCATAAAGCACGACCTCCTTTCCCTGAGTAACATAGATCTTACCTACGCGCAAGCCCTCGGGAATTTTTTCCGTAACGAGCACACGCGCACCGTCTGCGGAAAGCTTTTCAACGGAAGCCAAAACAGAAGCAGAATCCGCACCGTTCCTAAGAAGAAGGATATCGACGTCATATTCCGCAGTTTCCCGCTTTCCCGAAGCGATCGCATCCAGATATACGGCAAAGCCGATGGCGCCGTCACGGCGTCCCATCTTACGCATCATACGGTCGTACTGACCGCCTGCCAGAACGCTGTCGGGCACGCCCTTTACGTAGCCCTTGAAAACAACACCGCTGTAATATCCGCGGTGGTTGATGACGGAAAAATCAATTCTCACACGCGACGCAAGACCAAGGCTATCAAGGGTCTTATAGATTGCTGAAAACTCTGCATAAGCAGCCTTAGCCGTTTCTGTCACAAGATAAGGAGCAAGCGCCGCTTCTGCCACGTCTAAGCTCCTATACTCTGTAAGGAGAACGGTAGCAAGTCCAAGCGCTTTCTCGGAAAGTGCACCCGATTCGGCAAGAGAGGCAAGCGCACCCGCGTTCTTCTGCTCAACCGCCGAAAGAAATTGCTTTAAGAGAGGCTTATCTAAGGAAAAAGGCTCAAGCATGGCGCTGATCAGTCCTACATGCGAGAGATCCAGCATATAATCATTGCTTAAGACGGCAAGACTGCGTACTGCTAAAGAAACGACCTCTGCCACGTGATAAGCGTCGATTGCACCGATACACTCAAGTCCCGTTTGCATGATTTCCTTAAAGACGTGCGAGCCCTTTGCAATACGGTAGACGTTCTCGTTATAGTAAACCTTGGAAAGGTTCTCGTCTGCATCTCTTGAATTTTTGATGATAGATAAGGTAACGTCAGGCTTAAGTGCCAAAAGCTTACCCTTCGTATCGGTAAATGTAATGATTCCCTCGGAAATCAAAAAATCCTTATTTCTGGCATAGAGGTCATATTCCTCAAATTTGCTCATTTTATACGGTGCGTATCCGTAGCGATCGTAAAGAGAGCGCAGGGCATACACCGCTCTTTCCTCGGGCTTTAAGAGCTTTTCGTCAATCACCGTTTTTCTCCTTTTTCATACGGTCAATGGCGATGCGATAACCGCCGCTTCCGTAATTTAAGCATTTGCTGACACGGCAAATGGTGGCGGTGCTGGCACCCGTTTCCTTGTTGATCTCCACGTAGCTTCCGCCTTTATCCAATCTGCATGCAACGTCAAATCGCTGCGCGATCGATTCAAGCTCCTGCATCGTAAAAGCATCGTCAAAAAACTTCTCGCACTCCTCTACCGTTTCCAGGGTTAAAATCGCGCGAAACAGCTTTTCTACCGCTTCCTTGTTGCGTTTGTTCATGTTTCAAGCATCCTTTGCAAATAAGATACCTGTATTGTAGCACATCACCGCGCTAAAGTCAAGCCCTTTTATAAAGATTTTTCGCCCAAAATGAAATATTTTTTTGCTTGACAAAGGAATGTATCTGTGTTATAATGCTCTTGCTTTATCATCACATATTTTAAGGGAGAAAAAATGAGTATTGTCGAGCTTTTATTGCTTGCGATCGCACTAGCAATGGACGCCTTTGCCGTCAGCATTTGCAAGGGTCTTTCCTCAAAAGAAAGCTACATAAAAACCGGTCTTGTCTGCGGCGGGTGGTTTGGTATATTTCAGATGCTGATGCCCTTTCTCGGCTGGCTTCTTGCTTCCGTCATTGCAGGATACGTCGAAAGCATTTCCGCCTATATCGCATTTGTCCTGCTTGCCTTTCTCGGTATTAAGATGATCATGGAAGCGGTTAAGGAAAGTGGCGAATGTCCTTGCGCGGATTGCAATTCGGAAAAGGGCTCTTCCCTTTCCCCTCGCATTATGCTCGGCTTTGCCATTGCAACCAGCATTGATGCGATGGCGGCGGGTGTCACGCTTGCCGTCAGCGGCGAAAAGCGCGTCGCGCTTGCCCTTGCATTCATCGGAATGGTCACCTTTCTCTTCTGCTTTGTCGGCGCGGCTGTCGGCGCAAAGGCAGGCGAAAGATGGAAAACAAAGGCTGAGATTCTCGGCGGTATTATCTTAATCGGTCTGGGCGTTAAGGTTTTGGTAGAATATCTAATTTCTCTGTTTTAAAGCTGAAATCCCCGTTTTCTCTCGAAAACGGGGATTTTTTTAATTTTCCATCTGCTTGCTTAAAAAGCCTGCCGCAGTTTGGATCAGCTTTGCTTCGGACTCGGGCGAAATAGAAGCGGGAGATTGCGCATCGTCGGAAACGACGGTGCAAACGCAACCGATCATATCTCCCTCTGTAATTATCGGCATAGCACAGCTGATGAAATGGCTTCCTCCGTCCATGATCGCCGGAATACGCTCCTCGTTACGTCTGACATAAAGCTGTCTGCGTTCTGCGATCTCCTCCAGCGCTTCGGACATTTTTTTATCCAAATATTCACGCTTGGGGACACCGGCAGTTGCAATCACCGCATCGCGATCAAAGATCAATACGGAGATATCACAAACCTTATGGAGCGTTTCGGCATACTCGTTTGCAAAGCCTGCTAGCTCACCGATCGGCGAATATTTTTTAAAAATGACCTCTCCTTCTCTGTCGGTATAGATCTCAAGAGGGTCCCCCTCACGGATGCGCATGGTGCGACGGATCTCCTTTGGGATTACGACACGACCGAGGTCGTCAATGCGACGGACAATACCTGTTGCTTTCATATATATAAAAATCTCCTTAATTTACAGATTTGTACTGTTAGTATCTGTAAATGAGGGAGATTTATACAGAAAAGAGTGGAGCGAAATTTGCTCCACTCTTGTTTTTATTTTTCGGAAAGAGCCTCAAGAACGCGGACCGCCTCTTGCATATACTCCTCTTGCATCAGCTCAATCGTGCCCGTATCGCACATATGCGCAAGCTTCGGATCAATGGGAAGCTTCTCGAGAATGGGAAGCGCATGCGCTTCTGCAAGCTTCTCTACACCGCTCTCTCCGTACACGGAGATCTTCTTACCGCAATCGGGGCAAACGAAGTAGCTCATATTCTCAACCAAACCGAGGATGGGAATGTTCATCATCTTTGCCATATTGACCGCCTTCTCAACGATCATAGAAACCAGCTCCTGGGGGCTACCGACGATGACGATACCGTCAAGCGGCAGGGACTGAAACACGGTCAGAGGAACGTCACCCGTTCCGGGAGGCATGTCCACGAACATAAAGTCTACGTCGTTCCAGATCACCTCGCTCCAGAACTGCTTGACCGTACCGGCGATCACGGGACCGCGCCACACAACAGGCTTGCTCTCCTCATCCACGAGAAGATTTAGGGACATGATGGAAATACCTGTTTTACTGTTGACAGGAAACATACCGTCCTCATTCCCTACGATCTCAACGTCGTGCAGACCGAAGGCACGGGGGATGGAGGGACCTGTGATATCCGCATCCAAGATCGCGGCATGATATCCCGCTCTTTGCATAGCGACCGCCAGCATCGAGGTAACGAGAGATTTACCGACGCCTCCCTTACCGCTGACGACACCGATGACATGCTTTACGTTGCTCAAGGGGTTGGGGGCAACGTAAAAGGGGTTTTCCGCAGCGTTCTCTGCACTGGCGCATTTGCTCTTGCAGCTGCTGCAATCGTGATTACATTCGCTCATTGTTTTCTCCTATATGAAAAGTGTTTTTTTGTGCAAAATACAGCTCTGTCAGCTTTCCCACAGCCAGCAAAAGGGCAATCGGGAAAAGTGCCCAGAAAAGAAGATCAAATCGGAACAAAAATCCGAAGCGACCGTTGGTAAAATATCCTAAGAGGAAGACAGCGGCCACAGTCACAATGGAAGCGGCGGGATACAAAAAGCGCGTCGTCGTCTCCCTTGCGGTAGAAAAACGCCAAATTCCTACATTTAACATCAAAAGAAGGGAGATCAAAACAAAGCTTCCCGGCAAAAAGGAAAAGCTTTGGGGCGCCAAGGCGACAAAGGAAGCGATGCCCCCAATCAGCAAGGCACCTGCAAGGAATCCCGAGAAAAAGCTGAGATTTTTTCTGTTTTCGCGTTCAAGGTCCGCAAATCCGTCATACTCCGTTCTTCCGTCCGCGCGCATAAAGCAATAAAAGGACAGAAGATCAAAGCCAATGCCAAGAATCGCATAATAAACAGGACTTAAGAAGAAGGTACCGAACAGAACACCGATCAGCGCTACAGCGCACCTTCCAAGCAAGGATGCACACAGCGTTGCGGTAAACACACCAAATCCACCGAAGATATGCGGCGCTCTTCTCACGCTGTCCACTTGGGAAGAAACATGCTCATCGGCTCGTACGGATGCTTCTTCGGTGACGAGGGGAGGTACCCATCGGTTTTCACGGTCATGCGGCACAATTGCCGCGGTTGCCGCACGAAGCATTCTGTGGTCCTCAAAGGTGCTGCCGTAGGCGGCGACACGGCGTCCCGACGATTCTAATACCGTAACGATCTGTGCCTTTTGAAATGCGGACAGATGTAAGCCGATACAAAAATGAATGGTATCGTCTTGAACGTAATAGGTAAGCTCCTCACGGAAGGTTTCCTTGCTACCGTCCAAAATGGGGATTCCCTCAAAATGTCGGATTTCCTTTGTGAGCCATTCGGCGGTTTCGCCGTCGTGAATAAACACCGCCTTCTTGTTCTCTTTTTTCAAGAGCGACAGAGTTGCAGATGCTTGCGGATCGGTTCTCTTTCGCATAGCAAAGAAGCCAAGAAGCTTCAAATCGGAGAAGCTTTGCGGCATCCCCTCTGGCGTGTTATGGCTTTGCGTTTCCGCAAATAAAAGAAAGCGATATCCGCTCTTCTTGGAGTGACGCACTCCCGCAAGAAGCCGCTCGCGCTGCTTTGCGTCAAGAAGCCTTGTTTTTCCATCCTCGCAAAGATACATAAGCTTGGGAATTAAAAGCTCCGCATCTCCCCAAAGATAGGAATACTTTCTTCCCTCTGCAAAGCTACGATAGGATGCCAAGGTACAAACCCCGGTCACACTTTTCGCATACAGCTCAAAGCGGCGACCGCCGACATACTGCTCGGTAAAGCCCAACACCGCCTCCTCTTCCATAGAAAGCTCACACTTGCTTTTAGCGGCAAAAAGAACGTCTGCGATCAAGGAAAGCTCGGTTGTTGCTTTCATTTTCTCCTTAATGTGCCTACCGCCGGGCGTTTCAAAGGATTTTACCGTATAGCCCGCAGAGCGAAACATGGATCGGGTGGAAAGCACAAAGGTATCGACGGCAGTCAGCATCTCCGCATCGGAAACGGAAGTAAAAAGTGCATTGTTTTTTTCCATAGTCCTTTTGTTTTTGTGTAAGAACAAAAGATCAAAAAGGAGCGGATAGAAGGCTGTCCCTGCAGTAGAGATCAAAACGGCAAACAATAAGATGCCTTGTCCCAAAAAGACATTATCTTGACCAAGGATGCCTCGCAACAAGACAACAGCAAGCAAAGCGACAGAAAGAAACAAAGAAACACGGGTCGTTATTCTGCAAACTTTTGCGTAATTCTTCATGATTTTTGAAGCAGGGGGTAACAGAGGCACGCCATCCGCTTTTTCGGTAACAAAGGCTGCACCGCTTCCCTCCTTGACGATGTCGCCGGGACAAAGAGAATTAAAGGGCTCGTCCGTTTCTTCAAAGCAGTCACCCCCATGCTTAATGAAAAGGCAACCACTGTCCCCTCTCTGTCTATACACTGTCATCTCATCGTCCGTTGTCACGTGCGCGTAGGTGTATAAAATGTCGCCGGGAGAAAGGAGAATAAGATCTCCCTTCACAAGCGATTCGGGAGAAATGCTACGCCGTTTTCCATCTCTGATCACGCGGACGCGTGGAGAAAGACGCGCTTTTTGCAAGCGAAAACCGCGTTCCCTTTTCAAAAAAAGAAGGAAAGAAAGTATAAAAAACGACAAATAAAGCAAAGCAGATGGAAAAACGCCTTTTCCGAGAAGAAAGGCAGAGGCACCGATTCCGGCGATGGCGATCGGCAATGTCCCGTTTTTCAAAACAAGCTTTAAGAAGGCGGGGACAGGATGCTCTTGCTTTTCATTTTGGTTGTTTTTTCCGTATTTTTCCAAGCGTGCAAATGCTTCTTTCGAGGAGAGTCCGTATTCTGAGGAGCTTCCCAAAATTTTTTCCATACGAGCCGTATTCTGTTGTGGATACTGCTCACGGTTCATAAATTTTGTCTCCTTTCATTGGTTAGTGTTGCAAGTTAAAGACAGGCAACTGTAATTTTTCCGCCCTTTACGCTAAGAGCTACACCACTTACCGTAAGCTTGTGGTTTGCAATCATCATTTCTGCCAAGGGATCTTCAATTTCTCTTTGAATATACCGACGCATGTTGCGCGCTCCGTATTTCTCGGAATACGATTCTTCGGCAATTTTCTCGAGAACTGCAGGCGTATATTTCAAGGTAATTCTGCGCTCTGCGAGCGCGTCGCTCATTTTCTGGAGCTGAATTTCTGCGATCTTAACAAAGTTTTCACGCGTGAGATGCCGGAACGTGATCACGGCATCGACACGGTTTAAAAACTCGGGACGCAGGAAGGCGGAAAGCGCGCGCTCGGTTTTCTTTGCCGCATCCGCCTCGGGGCTGGTGGAAAATCCGCTGATGGCAGAAGCGCTCTCCGAGCCTGCATTGGTGGTCATAACGATAACGGTGTTCTCAAAATTCACCTTTTTTCCGTGGGCATCCGTGACGGTACCGTCATCAAGGATCTGTAAAAGAATATTGAGAACATCGGGATGCGCCTTTTCGATCTCATCGAACAAAACAACGCTGTAGGGGCGTCGGCGGATCTTTTCGGTCAACTGGCCTGCCTCGTCAAAGCCGACATACCCGGGAGGCGCACCGATGATACGGGATACGGCATGCTTTTCCATATATTCCGACATATCAAGGCGAATGAGGCTTTCGGGTTGCTTAAAAAGATCCTCTGCAAGCACCTTGACAAGCTCCGTCTTACCCACACCCGTCGGTCCTGCGAAAATAAAGGATACAGGGGCCCTATGGTAGGAAACGCCGACACGTTTTCTTTTGATCGCGCGAACAGCGGCAGAAACCGCTTCGTCCTGACCGACGATCTTCGAAAGAATGCGAGATTCAAGGCCCGACAGCCGTTCATATTCGTCAAGTCCGATCGTGCTGGCGGGAACTCCCGTCCAAATCTCAATGACGTCGGCAATATCGGAAACAGAAAGAGAGATCTGCTCGCAACGCGCGTCCAGCACAGAGCGGCGCTCGGAAAGCTGCAATTCTCTTGCTTTGATATCGGCAAGTGCGCGGTAAAGAGATTCCTGCTCCTCGGGCTTTTCGTTCGCGGCAAGCTTCCCTTCCACGCGCTCCTTTTCGGTGTCAAGTGCCTTCATATCGTCTGCCAGTGCACGGCGCTCATTGAGATCGGCAGAGGAAAGCGAAACGTGAGATGCCGCCTCGTCGATCAGATCGATTGCCTTGTCGGGCAAAAAGCGATCGGTGATATAGCGCTCTGAGAGGATTGCCGCAGAACGAAGCACGTCGTTCGGGATCTGCACGGCATGATACACCTCATAATAATGCTTGATCCCTTCAAGAATGCGCACGGTATCCTCAACCGACGGCTCTTCTACCGTTACAGGCTGAAAACGGCGCTCCAAAGCGGAATCCTTTTCAATATATTTGCGGTATTCCTGCAAGGTCGTGGCACCGATCACCTGAATTTCGCCGCGTGAGAGCGCAGGCTTTAATATATTGGCGGCATTCATGCTGCCTTCCGCATCTCCTGCACCGACAATGTTGTGCACCTCATCGATGACGAGAATCACATTTCCTGCCGCCTTGACATCGTTGATCAGACCCAGAACACGTGACTCAAATTGACCGCGGAACTGTGTGCCTGCTACAATTGCTGTCAGATCGACAAGATAGATCTGTGCATTTTTCAAGCGATAAGGAACATTTCCGCTCACGATCTTTTGGGCGAGAGCCTCGGCAATGGCGGTTTTACCGACACCCGGCTCGCCGATGAGGCAAGGATTGTTCTTTTGTCTGCGGCAAAGGATCTGTATGACACGCGCAAGCTCGCGATCTCTGCCGACAACGGCGTCAAGCTTCCCTTCCGCCGCACGCTTGGTTAAATTACGGCAATAGGCATCCAGAAACTTATATTTTCTTTCTCCGTCACCGTCGTTTTTCTTGGCATCCTGCTTTCCGCGCTTCATGGGACCCGGCATAGGAATTCCCATGTTTTGAAAAAAGGAAGGAAGATTGATGGCAGGTGCACCGCCATCCTCACTCTCGTCCCCCACATTTTCGGGAAGCATGCTCTCAAGAACGTTTGCGATATCACCCGACATGCGGTCTACGTCCTCATCGGTAATACCCATTTTTTCAAGCATATCGTTGACAGGCTTGATACCAAGGGATCTTGCGCAAACAAGGCAAAGCCCTTCTTGCTTGCTTTCCCCGTTTTCGATCCTCGTCATAAATACAACTGCAATACGCTTATGACAGCGACTGCACATTTGGACTTTGTTATCCATAAAATTCACCTTTAACTAAGTTTACGCTGCGATACCTGACATACCCTTCACCATCAATGATAAGATCCAACGCAAGGGACTGATATCGTGGAAGAAATTTAAAACTGCGGCTTGCGAATAATCCACGCTCGTGAAGGTGGTCAAAACAAAAACGATCAGCTGTGCTGCCGTCCATGCGGTGAAAACGCCAATCAAAAGACCGATACCGAAGCCCGCAATGCGATTTAATCCACGCACAAGCGGAATTTTCTCGATGAGGAAGGTCAAAAGCTTAGCTACAAACACAAGCAGAACAAGGGATACGAGGAAGATTGCGATAAAAGCAAGCGCCACCGAGGTTATGCTTGCCAGCTTATCCGCAACGGCCGTAACAAAGTTTTCAAGGAAGCTTTCTCCTTCTGCTGCAGTGTCTGCGGCACCGTTAACGTCAAATTTAAAGCTTTCAAGAAGAGCGCGGAAACCCGAAGGGACAGCGTCAGCAGCACTGCTCGCTGAGCCGTCAAAGGACTCCTTTACCGAATTTAACACAAGATCGTAAAACTTTGCGCCCAGCCACTTCTCCTTGATCCAAAGACCGAGCGGCTTTGAAAACACGAATGCCAAAATGACTGCACCCAAAAAGCGAAAGAAATTCAAAGCAGTTTTGACAAAGCCGGCTACGTATCCGCGTACTGCGGGAATCAAAAGGGCTGCAAGCATAATAACATTCAAAATGATCGGAAGAACCATGATTAAATCTCCTTTTTAAAAGTAATTCATATACGAAGCACGACATTCGCGTCGCCGAGAAGTGCGCGCAAAGCGCCGAGCATCATACTGGTTGGGTTGGTTTTTGTATCCTTGGGTGCTACCGTTTTTCCGGAAGAAGCATCGTAAAACAGAACTTCAACATCTCCCTTAGAAAAACGCACCATCTCAAGCGCCTCACGCGTTTTGGGATCCGAGAGTGACGGAACACGCAAATAAAGGCAAGCGCCCTTTTGGGGTGCGGCTTTTGGGGGTTCCGCTCCCGCCGTGGCAGACGCCGTAAACTTGGCGTTACTTAAAAGCAGCTCTGCCTCAGACAGAATCAGCTTGACGCCCTCATCCTCACGCTCCGAAAGCGTTCCGCGCACGCGCACGGCGGTATCGCCAAGAAGGATATCGGCATAGCCCTCAAACTGCTTCGGGAAAACGATGACCTCCATCTCAGCCGTGCGATCTTCGAGCGTCAAGAAAGCCATCTTTGCACCGTTTCTCGTATTCTTTACCGTTTTGGCGGTAATCATGCCGCAAACGGTTACCTTATCCTTTTCTTTATACGAGGGAGCGGATTCTCCCGGCTCAAACGCCGCAAGGATGTCCGAAATACCGTCAAACTTAACGCTTTCGATATCATCCTTATAGTCGTCGAGCAGATGTCCCGAGAAATACATGCCCGAGCTTTCCTTTTCTAAAAGCAAAAGCTCACGCGTGGAAAATTCGGGAATATCGGGATAGGTGTGCTCCTCCTGCGTGTCGGGAAGGAGGGTTGAAAAGATATCAAGCTGACCCGCT
>SVTN01000052.1 GCA_015063765.1 Oscillospiraceae bacterium
CGCCAAAAACTACGCTATCATCATGAATACCCTCTTACGAAAGGCAGCAGAGTCGGGCGGTGTGCATCCGCTTTATCTTGACCGCACCTCATCCTCGTTTGCCACGCGTATCGAGGCGATCGCGAGCCTTTCGGAAAACGCCGATCTTATGCGTGATATGTTCCGCGGCTATTGCCGCCTTGTTCGCAAGCATGCAACGGGGAAGCTTTCTCCCGTCGTCGGGAAGGCCGTCGTCCTCGTGGATGCCGATCTTTCGTCCAATCTTACCCTCGACGCACTTGCTAAGGCGGTTGGCGTCAGCGCAAGCTATCTTTCGACCGCCTTCAAGCGTGAAACGGGCACGACACTCACCGAGTATGTGAGAAAAAAACGTGTGAAGTACGCACAAAAGCTCCTCGAAACCACCCACCTGCAGATCCAAACGGTGGCAGGGCATTGCGGCATGGTCGACGTGCAGTATTTCTCTAAAGTGTTCAAGGCGGAAACGGGACAGACACCGCTTGAATACCGAAAAAATGCAAAAAAGACTACCTGAGAGGTTATTATGTTAAAATTAACGATCTTCAATGTGATTCTTTTGCTGATGATTGCAGCACTCCTTTTTGCCGCGAAAAGAATGATCAAATCGGAAAAGGGAGAGAAGATCCTCTTTCTTGTTTGTGCCGTCGTAACCGTCCTTTTTCATTACAGCAGCTTTCTGTTTCTTTGCGTTTCCGGTGGTGACGCGATCGAATACCTGCGTGAAACACCCAATCTCATCCTGCCCATCTATCCCTGTAACATCGTGATGTGGGCATGCCTTATCCTTGGACTCTTACCGAACAGAGATACAAAGCTTGCCGCCCTGCTTACCGATTACATCTTTTGGTTCGGGATCTTTTCTACCTTGGTCGGCATGTTTGCCAACGTGGACTTCATCAACAACCCGACCCTCGCCGATTACGAGATCACCAAAAGCATCGTCGCGCACGCGACACTCCTCTTCAACCTGCTTCTGCTCCCCCTTTTCGGCAGAATAAAGATCGATTTTTGGCGAAGCATGAAGCATATGCTCCTCTCCGTCATCGGCATGTACGCCATCGGGCTGTACTGTAATCTGATGTTTCGTGTCTTGGTTTCCGCTGAAAAGGCATACGACGAGAATTCTATGTTCATCATCCACTCTCCCTTTGAAGGAGCAGAGTTTTTAAGATACCCCGTGATCGCCGCCATCGCCCTCGTCCTGTACTTTATCCTGTTCACCGTCCTAGATTGCATCAAGCACGAAAAGGGTGAGAGATGGTTTGATCGGTTGAAAAAGAAAACGGGATAACCGCCTTTGCTTTTGTTGCGGTATTACGCTGCCTTTATACGCTCTAATTTTATTTTCTTTTTTGGGAAAAAGCCTTGACTTTTTCCTATTTGTTGTGTATAATGATATGGCAAGCTTGAAATCGGGAGCTTGCTTATGGAGAAGTACTCAAGTGGCCGAAGAGGCGTCCCTGCTAAGGATGTAGGCCGGGTTTATCCGGCGCGAGAGTTCAAATCTCTCCTTCTCCGCCAAATAAAAGCAACCACCATTCGGTGGTTGCTTTTATTTTTTGGTGGCGGGAAGGAGAGATTTGATCGCGCCGAAAGGCGCGGGTCACCGAAGAAAAAACGGTTGATAACCGTTTTTTCAAGGATGTAACTGAAATAAGGAGAAACGAAGCGAGGCTATGCCGAACACGCGTTTCGACTATATTTCAGGAAGGGCAAATATCTCCTGCTTTGCCAACATCATTTATAATTTTTGAACTCGGGTTTTACGACGATGTAGCCACCTTTGCCCTCACTGCGATGGTTTTCAACGATTCCTGCCCAAGCCAAAACGGCGGCGTAGTAGGTAGAACGGCGGAGAGCAGTAGAGCCTACGCTTGCGCCGTAAAACTTTAAGGAAATAAAAGCATCTATCGTATCTAAAGGAAACTCCTTGCTACCGATTTTTGCTCCGCTTTGGGCGGCGGAATCTCCGCGATACATGATACCATTCAGTTCATTTGCTTTTTTTACGATGGCATCCAAAATGTGCCATTCGCACACGAGATCGGGATATCCCGAGTTGCCGATTCCGTTACCCGAGGGTGCGAGCCAAATGTCCAACGGCGCTCCTCTTAACATGGCCATTTTAGACCTTCCGTTGCACTGCTGTAATTTGGCTTGAATTACCTTGACAATTCCTTCACAGGTGTTTTCCTTGAAAAAGTCCATGTTGATATTCTCCTTTTCTTCTTTTGCAAAGCCCAATTTAAGATTGACATCATTTAAAAGTTTTTTTATGCTTGGATAACTTTTATTGGTTTCCTTTTGTATTTTGGAAAGGTTGCCTTCGTTTTCCAAGAACAGCATGACAAAATTGAGTTCTTCATCACTTAGTTTGCTAAAAGGGGATGCTTGGAAACTTCCCGAATACTCCATATCGCATTCCGGACACTTTAGTTTTGAAATCACGAGCTCGTTTCCGCAAACGGGGCAAGCTTTTAACGTATTGTTTTTCATAGGCGCCTCCTTTTTTCTTATTGTAGCATAAAGAAGATGGTTTGTCAATACATTTTTGAATATTTATAAATATTTTTTATACTTATTTTATTATTTGCGATAAAACTAAATACATTTTAAGAAAAACGGATCTGCACAAAAAAGAAGCACCCGGAGGGTGCTTCTTTTTTATATTCAAGCATATTCAAGCCAACGGATATTCTCCCGCGGTGAGTGCGATGATCAGATCAAGGTCGTCGGGCTGTACCTTAGCCTCGTGCGCGGCGCGGCAACGCGAGATGCCGCCGCATTTTTCACAGCGATGCACAAGCACGTAGCCGCGCTTGGGATCGGGCTCGGCGCGGACGGGGCGCAAGGGGCCGCCGCACTCGTTTGCTCTGTCACCGGGATTTACGTCAACGTGCAGAGAATAAAGACAAAAGGGGCAGTGGTTGCGCGAGGTGTAGCCGAGGGGTAAGACCTCTTTTCCACAGTGTGCGCATATAAAGCCGTTGTCGTTCTTTGTAAAAAGTGCCGTTTCCATAGCCTCTCACTTTCCTACACAGAATTTAGAGAAGATGCCCGCAACGACGTCTTCGCTCACGCTTCTTCCGTCGGTTTCCGCGAAAGCGGAAAGCGCGCCCTCCAGCTCAGTGAGTGCCGCGTCGATCGCGTAGCCGGTGCGGAGTGCCTCTTCGGCGGCAGAAAGCCGCTCATATCCTAACTTGAGTGCGGCATGACTGCGTGCGGAAAAGAGCACCGCGTCCTCGCCCAAGCGAATGTCACCGTCGGTAAAGATGCGGTCCACAAGCCCTGAAAGGGTAGAAAGATCGCCGTCCTTTGCGGAGAAGGGAAGCACGCGTGCGACGTGTCCCTCTAAGAGCGTTGCATCAAATTGCATGGGAGAGAGGTCGCTCTTGTTGAGAAGTGCGATCTTTTCTCCCTCCAAGGTGTCGAGGAAGGAAAGAAGTGCCATGTCCTCTTCGTCAGCGGGCTGTGAGGCATCCAACAGCACAAGCACGAGTGACGCGTTCTTTGCCGCCTCCTTGGCACGGTTAACCCCGATCCGCTCTACAGGATCGTCGCTCTCGCGCACGCCTGCCGTATCCGAAAGGCGCAAAAGCACGCGCCCGAGCGGAACAGTCGTTTCAAGAACGTCGCGCGTTGTGCCCGCAAGATCGGTCACGATGGCGGCATCTCTGCCCACAAGCAGGTTGTAAAGACTGCTTTTGCCCGTATTCGGCTTACCGAGAAGCACGGTGGGGACACCCTCTGCGACGGCTTTTCCCGTCTTGTAGGTAGCAAGAAGAGCCTCGCATCTTTTCTTGGTCGAGGCAATCGCATCAAGGATCTCGTCGCTCGAAAGCTCGCCAAGGTCCTCATCGGGATAATCAAGCCGCGCGCACAGCGAGGAAAGAAGCGCGCGCACTCCCTCGTACAGGGAAGCAAGCTCGCCTGACAGCCTTGCACGGGAATCTCCCCCGAAGAGCTTGACCTGTGCCATGCTCTTTGCGTCGAGCAGCTCGCCGATCGCCTCCGCCTCAGAGAGTGACAGCTTGCCCGCCGCATAGGCGCGTCGGGTAAATTCACCCGGCGACGCAGGCGTAGCACCTGCCGCATAAAGGGCGGTCAGGATCGCTTCGGTAATCAGCACGCCGCCGTGCGAGGCGATCTCCACCGTGTCCTCTCCCGTATAGGAGTTGGGCGCACGGAAGACGGTCAGAAGCACGTCGTCGATAGGCTCGTTTTCAAGATAGACGTCACCGTAGGTGGCGTAGCGTGCGGGAAGCTCGGCGACAGGCTTGCCGTTCTTCGCGCGGAAAACGCGCTCCGCAATGGCGAGCGCATCCTCACCCGACAGACGGATAAGGGCAACCCCGCCCTTGCCGGGCGGGGTCGAAAGTGCGGTAATGGTTCTGTTAAACGGTTGCATCTTCGGTTTCGGGAAGGTCGTTCTCGATCTCCTCGGCTGCGCTTTCGGCGGATGCCTTCTTGGCATCGGTGAGGTAGATCACGATCTTACGGTTGTTGTCCGAGCCGATGGAGTTGGTAGCAACCCCTTCAATGCCCTGAATTTCCGAGTGAATGATGCGGCGCTCGTATGCGCTCATGGGCTCAAGCATCACGTTGCGGTTGTTGCGGATCGCCTTTGCCGCCATCTTGCGTGCCAAAGCTCTCAAGGTCTCCTCGCGCTTTGCGCGGTAACCCTCAATGTCGATGGTCACACGGCGACGGTCACGTGCGCCCTCGGCGTTCTTCTTGGTGCTTGCGAGATTTGCAAGATACTGCAAGGAATCAAGTGCCTCGCCGTGGTGACCGATCAGCATGGAAGCGTCCTCCCCCGTGATGGCGATACGGCGGGAGTTGTCCTCGCAATGATACAGTGTCACTTCAGCCTGAATGCCAAGGTGGAGAACGAGCTGCTTCACAAAGTCGTAAGCGAGATCCTCGCCTTCCTTGACCTCTACAAGCTCCATCTTAAGCTCGGCTTCGGGAATGACAGCTTCCTTGGGCTGAGAGGGCTCTGCGGGCGGAACAAAATCATGAAGGGAAGAGCCACCCTGACGCTTGCCGTTTTTGCGGCGGCGGTTGTTTCTGTTCTTTTTCTGACCCTGTGCGGGCTTGTTTTCGCCCTCGGTCTTCTCCTCCTTACGGGGAGCGACGGTCACAGTGCCGTGCTGAAGGGGAGCAACGGTATCGGGCATATCGATCCATGCACGAACCTTGGTAGGACGCGCGCCGATGCCGAAAATACCCTTACTGCCAAGATCTACGATTTCATAGGAGATGTCTTCGAGTGCCGAAACACCGAGTGCATCAAGTGCATTCTGAACGGCGATCTCAACATCCTTACCTGTAGCAAGAATTTCTTTTCTCATATTGTTACCTTTATATTATTTCTTCTTCTTGATTTGTTTTTTGTGGTTCTGCGAACCGCTCGGCTTTTGCTGAGCAGGCTTTTGGGGCGCGGGTGCGTCGTCGTCCTCATCGAATTTCGAACGGATGGCGGGGATATAAACGTCATCGTCGTCATCGTCGTCAATGTGGTGGAGCGACTTCGTGCTGTAGCCACCCTGACGCATTGCGGCGCGGTTGGCGTTTGCTCTTTCCTTTTCTGCCTTCAAAATGGCACGGATCTCCTCCTCCGTATAGGTGGGAAGGGGCATTGCTCTGGAAAGAATAAACTGCTGTACAACACCGAGGATGGACTGATAGATCCAGTAAAGACCGAGCAGTGCGGGAAGCTTGAAGGCAAACCACAGCGACATGAGCGGCATCATCAGATCCATAATAATGCCCGAGGTACGGGTTTCGGGGGACTGCGCCTGCATTGCGGGATTTTGACCCATCAGCTTGCGCGAGATCTTCATGGATGCATAAGAGGAAAGTGCCGTCAAAATGGGGATGAGGAGGTACCAGGACCAGCTAAGGGTAGGTACGACACCCAAATTGAGCCCGAAGAGGTTGAGGTTGATGTTTTGCATCATTTGCCATTGCTCGGCGGCAACACCTGCACCGGAGAGGCGCTGTACCTCTGCGAGGATGGACAGCTGACCGGGGTTTTGTACCCCGGGAAGAACGGTAGCGGCGATGGAGTTGATCGTCTCTTCCGAGAAGCTGCAAAGATGCGTAAGGGGGTTCTGGATGATGTTATACAGAATGATGATGATCGGGAGCTGGATCAAAAGGGGAAGACAGCCCGAAAGGGGAGAGTAGCCCTCCTCCTGCTGTAGCGCCATCATCTCCTGCTGCTTCTTTTGGAGCGTCTTCTGGTCGGTACGGCCTGCGTACTTCTTTTCGATCGCCGCCATCTTGGGGCGGAGCTTTGCGCCCTTGATCTGCGTTTTCTGCTGCTTGATGGACAGAGGAAGCAGAACGAGCTTCACAACGACCGCAAAGAACAGAAGCGCGACGGCGTAGCTGCCGGTAAAGTTGAAGAGCCAGAGCAGCTTCGCAAAGGGCCAGGAAATAATTTGAACAAAAGTCATTTTTTCAATTCGCGTGCTTCCCCATAGGGGAGAAGTGACGCGACCTTTCTTTTGCGTTTCTTTTCCAATACCACGGTATTGGATGATGCACCTTGTCCCACTTGGGGACCTTCACCCATCTTCTTGCGTAAAAGATCGATCCTTTTCCATGCAACGTGCCTTGGCACGGGGTCATAGCCGCATCCGCCGAAGGGATTACAACGGAAAATGCGACGGACGGAAAGGAAAAATCCGACAAAAAAGCCACGAAAAGTAAATGCTTCTAAAGCATAGCGAGAGCAGGACGGTGTGAACCTGCAGCAAGTCGGTTTGATGGGAGAAATAAATTTACGGTAAAACCGTATCGCGAGGCATGCAAGATGCTTCATTTGGCATCGGGACGCTGAGCAAACAGCCCAAGCTGATGGAAAGCGGAAAAAAGCTCACGGGCAACGTCGGTGCTTTTTTTGTCACGAACGCGCTCTCTCGCGGCGATCACGATCAAAAAGCCACCCTTTAGAGGTCTTTCGCGCATCACGGTGCGAAGTCCCTCGCGGAGAATGCGCTTGACGCGGTTGCGCGTCACAGCACCGCCAAGCTTTTTGGATACAGTCAGTCCGATGCGGTTGATCTTTGTCTTTTGCGGGTTTTGACGGCGGAACAGGTCTGCCTTTAAATCGGGCAAAACATATACCGCGACGCAGGGCGTGACCGCCCGTTTTCCCTTTGAATACGCCTTGGAATACAGATGATTTTCACAAATGGCATGAAATTTCATATGGTCTCCTGCCGGTTTGGTTTTTCGCTTTATATGAAAAAACTCCGATAAGCCGCGGGAAAGCGCGTTATCGGAGAATTTCACATAGCGCACGATCAATAGGTGAGTCTTGCTCTTCCCTTGGCGCGTCTTCTCTTAAGAACTTTTCTGCCGTTTGCAGTCGCCATTCTCTTTCTGAAACCGTGCTCCATCTTTCTTTGTCTTTTCTTAGGCTGGTAGGTTCTTTTCATGAGTGGCACCTCCTTTATTCGTTTCGTTGGGTTTTGCGGGGATTGAATGCTTCATTCCGCGCGTATTCATACAAAGACATCTTGTATTATATATAAAAAAAGATGGTTTGTCAAGTCCTTTTTGAAAAAAACAGGAAAAAAACGCAAAAAAATTCCCGTCCGATGTGGGCGGGAATTTATAAAATACGGTTTTACGGGTCAATGTCTTTTCTTTCGGTTCCTTTTTACACGCTTGGCTTTCTTTTTGCGTACAAGCTTTCCCGAAAACAAGAAGAAAAGCAGGATCGCCGAGGAGAAGAAGAAGGTGACCCAAAGCACCGAGAGCAGGTCCTCAATGAACGAAAAGTGCGGTGCGGTGGAGGGGATCAGCCAACCAAAGATACACAAAACGCCCGCAAGAGAAATGGAGCAGCCCTCGAAGCAGGAGAGAACGAACAAAAGAACGTTCATCTGCGCATCCGATTTTTGGTCGGCAATGTTGCTCTTAAGCTCTACCAAGCGGTCAAGAAATTCTTGATTTCTGTGATACTCGTCCAGCGTTTTTTGAATTTCAAAGGCAGCAATGATCTCATCCGCCTCTTTTTGGGCGAAGGTGTACTTAAAGATGTTGGAGCTCCAGAATTTCATTGTTTGACCGAATTCGATATAAAGCTCCTCGATCTCGGTATTGGTGATGCCGTCGTTGTCGCCAAGCTCCTCGATCACGCGCGTGTTGGTTCGCATGACTGCCGTGTTTTGGAACATCACGATCTCCACGATAAAGATCTCGGATGCCTCCGTTTCAAGACGCTCCAAGATATCATCGGGATAATCCTTGAAGATGAAGGCGATCACCGAGCGCGATATGTAGGAGTCGTAATAGTCGTAGCAGGCGTGGTTTTGGAGCAGAGCATCGATCCTGTGCGGTAAGATCCTGTAGTCGATATGCTCGCTGACATAGGTTTCACCCGCAAGAAGATAGCCAAGCTCGGTTCTGTCTTCGGGGGGATTCGACATACAGACCACACACTTTGCTTCGCCGCAGAGCTCGAGAAAATAATGCTTATTCATGTACGAAGCCACGCTCACGTATTCGCCGCTCTCGGGATCCTCGATCGCCAAATGGTTGGTGGACATCTGGTCGACGAGCTGTGTCGGAATGTAGTGATTGTCGGGGCAAACCACCGTCACGATGTAAATGCCCGTGCGGTAGTGCGAGGTGACGAACAGCTCAACTTCCTCGGTATCAAGCACCGTGCCGTCGTAATTATCGTCGTAGCAGGCAAGCTTGAAGGTGCCGAGATGAGTTCTGGTGAGCTGCTTGAAAACGGTGTTGTTGCACTCGTAAAGACAGTGGTTGGTAATGGCGTTGCAATAGGCTTCGCCAAAGGTCGCGTCCTCGCGCTCCTCACTGGTATACGGGCGGTTCTTTTTGTCGCGCAAAAGCGCCTCGCGTGTTTTTGCACGGTCGGGAGATGTCATCGGCAAAAAGAAGAAAATATCGTCTTCGTAGGTCTTAGAGTAGGAGCCCATGCTCAAGAAGCCTCCTTGCGTGTTCGGTGTCGACCATATAATACTTATAGCCGTCCTCAAGCTCCTTGACAAAGCTACCGTGAAGTCTCTTCAAAAAGTTTTCGCCGCCCGTCGATATGGCAGAGCCTGCGATAGAGCCGATCTTGTAGCCCTCTTTGTCCTTTTGTCTGAGAAAATCAAGGCAGGTGTTTCCGAGAAGCTTGATGGTTTCTCCCTTGCGGTATTCGGTCTTGATGGCAAGCGAGATGATGAAAAGATGGTTGAACTTATCACGGCGCCACGTGTCGATCTCGAAGGGCTCGATATCGTCGTCACGCATGCCGAAGAAATCGGGAGCGTTCAATTCGTGATAGAGCCCGTCCGAAATGGGGAACATGTTGAGATATCCCGCGAGGATATCTTCGTCGTAAACGAGAATGAAAGAATCGGGACAAAAATCGTAGCGCTTATAAAGGTTTTCGATCTTGCCGCAAAGCGCGGGGCTGTATACGGATTTGTCAATATCGAATACGTCCTCGATAAAGCCACGGGGTGCTGTCAGCCCCGTTTCTATTCTGAGTGCCAAGGGTAATTCGCCTCCTTAAGACGATTTGATTTCTTTCCAAAGCTTTGCATAGTATTCCTCGATCTCTTTGCCAAGATACTTAAACACAGACGGGTTTTCGTATACGGCTTTGTCGGGGAAAATTGCCGTTTCCTCAAGGATCTCGGGATCCAGAGAATCGACGACTGCCTTGTTGGGGGTGGAGTAGTAAATATACTCAAAGTTCATGGCAGCGATATCCTCGCGGCAGAGAAAATCCAAGAAGAGCTCAGCCTTTTCCTTGCTCTCAGAATCCTTCGGAATAGCAAAAGCATCCAACCAGATGCAGGTGCCCTCCTCGGGAATGACGAAATCAAGCTTGTCGTTGGCTTCAAAGGCAAGATAGGCTTCGCCGTTGTAAATGACGGCGATGTCGGCGTTTTCCGACTCGATCTTGGTTCTTGCTGCTTCGTCAAGCAGGTAGGCTTGCACATCCTTTTTCTGCTCCTTAAGCAGCGCGGCAGCGGCATCAAGCTGCGTCTTGTCCGTTGTATTTGCATCAAAGCCGAGCTGCTTGAGTGCTACGAACATTGCATCTCTTTCGCTGTTGGGCATGATGATCCTGCCTGCGTACTCTCCGCTAAACAGCACGTCCCAGCTTTTAACATCCTCTGCACTTACCTTTTCGGTGTTGTAAAGAAGTCCCACCGTGCCCCAAAAATGGGGGATCGAATACTTGATGGCAGGGTCAAAGCTCCTTTGTGCATTTTTCTGGTTCTCATCAATGTTTGAAAAGTTTGGAATGTTATCATAGTTGATCTCGGCAAGATATCCACCGGAAATCAGCTTTTCAATCATATAATCTGAGGTGCAAACGAGGTCGTAGCTTGCTGTTCCCATGGTGAATTTGGAATACATATCCTCAGGGGCGGCATATTCGTCCACGACCACCGTGATGCCGTATTCTTCCTCAAAGAGCTCGTATACCTCGGGATCAATATAGTCGCCGTAGTTGAAAAGATAGATCTTTTCCTTGGAGGAGCAGGAGGAAAGCGGAATGCAAGTCACGCACAAAGCGAGTGCAAGCAAAAAAAACCCAAAAGTATATTTTGCAAGTTTTTTCATCAATAGTTATTTCCTTTCTTGGAGAAATGTTTGTCCTTGGTGTCCTTCGGTTGGGAACGGACATTGGCGATCTGCATCACGAGAATAAGAAGGAGAACTCCGATAAACATAATGGCGGCAAGCGCATAGTATTCGGGAAGAATTCCTCGGATGCGGTTTGTGTAGATGAGCGTTGAGAGTGTGTCAAGTCCCTGGCCTGCAGTAAAGTAGGTGATGGTAAAGTCGTCAAGCGAGATGGTGAGTGCCAAAAGAAATCCTGCAAGAAGTCCGGGAAAAACATCGGGAAGAACCACCTTGAAGAATGCTTTGACGGGGGATGCTCCCAGGTCAAGCGCCGCATGGTAAATGGAAACGTCAAACTGCATCAGCTTTGGCAAAACGTTGAGAATGACATAGGGAAGCACCAGCGTCACATGGGAAATAAGCAAGGTGGTGGCGCTCATTCGCGTTACAATGGCGGCGAAAAAGAGCATA
>SVTN01000053.1 GCA_015063765.1 Oscillospiraceae bacterium
GTCTTGCACGGGAGGTCTGCGTCCCGAAACAGAATAAGGACTCCATTTAACTGCGTGTAGGCCCAAATATGCCTTAATCACGCACACGGCAGGATAAAATTCTTTTTCAATTACTCGGCGTCGTAATCCACTTCACCGAAGAGCTCATCCTCGAAGAAATCGGAAACGCGGTCAAATTCATCGTCATCGTCAATGGTAACGAGATCGATCTCTCCACCCTCTGCCTCGACCTTCTTGAGGACAACGTATTCGCCCTCGGGGTTCTCTACGGGCTCAAGCGCCATATAGACACTCCCCTCGATCTCCGCTTCACCAAGCACGACAAAGTCCAGCTCCTCGCCGTTTTCATCGGTCAGGGTAATAACATCAACCTCTTCAAGCTCCTCCTCGGGAGCGCCGTTTTCCTTTTCAATATCTGCCATGATGATTTCCTTTCGTCATAATTTTTCTAACTCTATTGTAGCAAATCTTCTTTCCTTTGTCAACAGTTTTTTTCGTCCGGAAGAAAGGCGACCAAAACGGTATTGGAAAGGCGAAAGCCGCTTTCTGTCAAGGAAATACGCTCTCGCTCCTCTCGCATCAGTCCTGCGGCAATGAAGCTCTCGATTTCGGCTTGATATCTCACCTTTAAGTCTACCCCAAAGCGTGCGCGATATTCGGGAAGGGAGAGACCTTCCTTCAAGCGCAAGCGCAGCATAATCCATTCATATGCAAGAGCATCCTCTTCTAGAACCTCACAGTCGGCAGGAGAAGCCGTTGGATCTGCGAGATATGCAGCAAGATCAGCACCGTTTCCATAGCGCGCACCGTTAAAAAAGGAATATGCGGTTACGCCAAAGCCAAGATATTCGTCGCTCCTCCAATAATGGAGATTGTGACGGGACTCCATACCGGGTCTTGCATAATTGCTGATCTCATAATGCTCATAGCCGTTTGCACGAAGCATATCACGCACCGTAGCGTCAATCGCATCCTCATCCTCCTCGGTGGGAAGAGGGAGCTCTTCCCTTTGCCGATACAGCGGTGTTCCCTTCTCCAGCATCAGGCTGTACGCCGAAATATGAGAAGGGGCAAAATCAAGGACACGGGAAAGCGTTTCACGGGCGCTCGCCTCTGTCTGCGCGGGGATACCGTACATTAGGTCAACGTTGATATTCTCAAAGCCCGCTTGGCGAGAAGCATGTAAAAAATCAAGCGCATCGCGCGATGTGTGCAGCCGCCCAAGGAACGCAAGCTCACGGTCCACGAGGCTTTGTACGCCGACACTCAAACGGTTAATGCCGATGCGGCGAAGTGCGGAAAGCTTCTCAAAATCCGCCGTTGCGGGATTGGCTTCCAGCGTGATCTCTGCGTCCTTTTCAATAGAAAACAAGGTGTTTGCCTTATTAAGGATATGCGCTATAACGTCCGTCGGCAAAAGTGAGGGAGTTCCACCACCGAAAAAAACGGTATCAAATACGGTGTTCTCCGCTTGCTTAGCATAGTGCTCCATCTCCTTCACAAGAGCAGAAGCATATCGACGCATATCGCCGTCGGTTTTCCCCGTGAAGGAGCAAAAGTCACAATATGCACATTTCTTAAGACAAAAGGGGATGTGAAAATAAAGACCTGCTTTACTCATCGTCAAGCTTAAGGACAGCCATAAATGCCTCGGGAGAAACCTCGACGCTACCGAGCTTACGCATCTTCTTTTTGCCTTCCTTCTGCTTTTCAAGCAGCTTCTTCTTACGGGTGATATCGCCGCCGTAGCACTTGGCAAGCACGTCCTTGCGCATTGCCTTGACCGTTTCACGGGCGATGACCTTGGTACCGATTGCCGCCTGAATGGGAATTTCAAACATCTGTCTTGGGATGTTTTCCTTCAGTCGCTCAGTGATCTTTCTGGCACGAGCATAGGCGTTTTCCTCAAAAACGATAAAGGAAAGTGCATCCACCTGTTCACCGTTCAAAAGGAAGTCAAGCTTCACAAGCCTGCTCGGACGGTATTCGTCAAACTCATAGTCGAGAGAGGCATAGCCCTTGCTGCGGCTCTTGAGTGCATCAAAGAAATCGTAAATGATCTCGTTAAGCGGTAAGACGTAATGCAGCTCCACACGCGTCGTATCGATGTACTTCATATCAATGAACACACCGCGGCGCTCCTTGCAGAGATCCATAATGCCGCCAAGATAATCGGAGGGGGTAATGATGCTCGCCTTCACGAAGGGCTCATAAGCCGTGTCGATCTCGTCGGGCGAGGGATAATTGGAGGGGTTATCGACATAAACGACCTCTCCACCGCGCTTTTCGATCTTATAAATAACGCTGGGAGCTGTCGTGATGAGATCAAGTCCAAACTCCCGTTCCAAGCGTTCTTCAATGATCTCCATATGCAAAAGCCCTAAAAATCCGCAACGGAAGCCAAAGCCAAGTGCTGCCGAGGTTTCGGGCTCATAGCTTAAGGAAGCATCGTTGAGCTGGAGCTTTTCAAGTGCATCACGCAGATCGGGATACTTCGCGCCGTCGGGCGTGTAGATACCCGCATACACCATCGGCTGTGCACGGCGGAAGCCGGGCAGAGGCTCTGCCGTCGGATTTTCCGCATGCGTTACCGTATCGCCGACACGGGTCTCGCTGACCGTTTTGATGCTTGCCGTAATGTAGCCGACGTCACCTGCAGAAAGCTCTTCACATTTTTGAAGTCCAAAGGGCTCCATCGTACCGACCTCGGTAACGTCAAAGGTAGCACCTGTGCTCATGAGGCGAATTTTCTCACCCGCACGGAGCGTGCCGTCCATGACACGCACATTGACCACGACGCCAAGATAGCTGTCATAATAGGAGTCAAAGATCAAGCACTTGAGAGTTGCGCTTGCATCTCCTCGGGGGGCGGGAACGTCGCTGACGATCTTTTCGAGAACATCCTCAATATTCTGCCCCGTCTTTGCGGAAACCGCGGGACAGTCCTCGGCAGGAATACCGATGATGTCTTCGATCTCTCGGCGGCAATTTTCTATGTCCGCCGAGGGAAGGTCAATTTTGTTGATGACAGGCAGGATCTCAAGGTCGTTGTCAATGGCAAGATAGGCGTTCGCCAAGGTCTGTGCCTCTACGCCCTGCGTTGCGTCGACAACGAGAAGAGCCCCCTCGCACGCGCTGAGCGAGCGCGACACCTCATAGCCGAAGTCGACGTGACCGGGAGTGTCGATGAGGTTGAGGTAATACTCCCCTTCCGCGTTTCTGTAAACGAGCCTGACGGCACGCGCCTTGATGGTGATGCCGCGCTCCTTTTCAAGATCCATGTTATCAAGCAGTCTTTGCTCCATATCTCTCTTGGCTACCGCTTGCGTCGCTTCGAGAATGCGGTCGGCAAGCGTGCTTTTTCCATGGTCGATATGTGCAATGATAGAAAAATTTCTTGTCCTTTGTTGCTTATCGGTCACTTTGGTTTCCTTTCGTGCAGAGATCAGCGTGCTGTCAAAGCCTCTGCCGCTTTTTGATATTCTTGGATCTTCGCCCCAAGAGCGGTAGCATCCTCACCGGAGCACAGAAAATAGAATTTGATCTTGGGCTCTGTGCCGGAAGGGCGGACAATGATCTTATCCCCGTTTTCAAGGGTATAATAGAGGACATTGGAGGCATCCATACCCGTCGGCGTTTTTTCACCCGTTTCGAGGTTTAAGGTATACTGTTGGCTGTGATCGGTCAAAAGCACAACACGCTCTCCCGCAAAGGTGGTAGGCGGTGCTTCACGCAATCCGTCCATCGTACGGCGAAGCCGTGCAGGACCGTCCACACCCTCCATATAAAGATCAAGCACGCCTTCCTTATAAAGTCCGTACTCCTTGTAAAGACCTTCAAGGGCATCGGAAAGCGTCATGCCAAGACGGCGGTAATATGCCGTCATCTCCACGATCATCATGGTAGCCCCCACAGCATCCTTATCTCTTGCGTAGGTGCCAAAGAGATATCCATAGCTCTCTTCGAAGCCGAGGAGAAACTCTCCGGGCTTGCCACTCATCTCATAGTTCTTAATGGTTTCACCGATAAACTTAAAGCCGGTGAAGACGTCGTGAAGCGTAACGCCGTTCTTCTCGGCGATCTTTGCCGCAAGAGCGGTGGAAACAATGGACTTTACCGCATACGCACCGGGCAAAAGCTTGCCGCGATCACGGCGCGCACGAATGACGTAGTCAAGGAGCAAAGCACCCATCTGATTGCCCGTAATGGTTGCAAAGCTGCCGTTTGCCGTACGGCTCATCACACCGACACGGTCGGCATCGGGATCGGTCGCAATAATAAGATCGCTTCCCTCCCGTTCAGCGATCAAGGCGCCCAGCTTGAAAACCGCCGCATACTCGGGATTTGGCTTTTCCACGGTAGGAAAATTGCCGTCAAGCACCATCTGCTCGGGAACGGTATAAAGATGCTTCATTCCTATACGGCGAAGGATCTCGGGAACAAGACGGTGGCCTGCACCGTGCAAGGGAGTGTATACGATCTTCAAGGAGTCCGCCACATCCAAAACAGCATCGGGATTGATGGCTGTTTTCATTACTGCCGCGAGATATTTTTCATCAAAGCTCTCATCGAGATAGATCAAAAGCCCTGCACGGCATGCTTCATCCAACGGCATGCGCGCGGCACCGCCCAAAACATCCACGGTGGCGATCGCATCCGCAACGATGCGGCTGTGCTCGGGAGAGAGCTGTGCGCCATCCTCCCAATACGCCTTGTATCCGTTATATTCCTTGGGATTGTGAGAAGCGGTAATATTGATGCCCGCCATACAGCCGCATTCACGGACGGCAAAGGAAAGCTCGGGCGTGGGACGGACACCGTCAAAAAGATAGGTACGGATACCGTTTCCCGTCAGCACCTCCGCGGCAACCTCGGCAAACAGACGCGAGTTATTGCGGCTGTCATAAGCGATCGCAACACCGCGCGCACTTCCCTCTTCCTGCTTCACCAAAGCAGCAATGCCTTGCGTCGCCTGTGCTACGGTATAGACGTTCATACAAGCTGTGCCTGCGCGCATCGTGGCGCGAAGACCTGCCGTTCCAAAGCTCATAGAGGAAGCGAAGCACATGCGGATGGCATCGTCATCCCCCTCCATAGCCAAAAGCTCATTCCTTGTCGCTTCATCCAACGCAAAGTACGAGCACCAACGTTTATATTCTTTTTCTGCCAACACTTAAGTTCACCTTCTTTCAAAAATCAAGCATTAGAAGGCTCTTCAGCAAGACAAAGAGCAAGCGCCTTGGCAAGCTGATCGGGGCAAGATGTATTTTTAAAGCCGCAACGAATACCCGAAAGACGGGCGATAGCATCCTCCGCCTTCATTCCTACCACGAGGGCGGCAACACCCTTCGTATTGCCGGCACAGCCGGACTCAAAGCGGACGCTTTCAACGATGCCGTTTTCAAGAACTACGTGGATCATGCGTGAGCAAGTGCCGTGGGTAATGTAGTCAATGGATTGTTTCATGTTTTTGACCTCTCTTATATTTCGATTGTTGGGTATCTGCCAATCAAGGAAAAGCCGGCAGAATATAAAGATAGATAGAGCCATAACGCCGTGGCATCCCCTGCATCGCACAGGGTAATGCGCGCGCGCACTCTGCCATACTCCTCTCCCACAGAGGAAACCGCCGTCGTGGTATAGCCAAAGAGGGGCAGAGCGGTAAGAATACTGCCAAGATGTGCGTAAGAATCTGCTGTGACCGTAAGGGTAAGCGACATTTTCTCTTTCACAGCATAGGGAGAAATTTCAGCAGAAAACAATGCATAAGCAAGCTTCTCTTCCCCTATTGCAATCGTAATGAGTGCGGAAAGACAAAGATCATTTTCAAGCCACAGACGCTCTGTGCCCGAAAGTATTTCGCCGCTTGCAGCCATGAAAGGAAGCATTGCGTAATCTGCTTGATGCGCAAATAGTGCGGCAACCGCATCCGCAGCGCTCGCGGCATAATAGACCGCCGCCTCTTTTCGGATTTCGGATAAAGCAAAATAGGCTTGCTCTGCCTTGCCCGCAGGCACATAAGCGATCCGTGCACCACGTGTAGGACGGTCGCGCCATAGGAAATTTGCGCCGCCGTCGGCTTGAATCCGCTCTGAAAGGAAGAAGGAAAACGCGGCAGCTTCTGCGGAAAAGGAGAGCCGTTTTCGATCCTTTAAAAAGAGAGCGTACTCCGCGGGACACGCATCGTTATTGGGAATTTCAGCAAGGAACCCCTCCGCATTTCCACGTTGAAGCAGTGCCTCCGTTTCATCACTGTGCAGATCATCCTTGATCTGCAAGTAAAGCAACGCAGACAACTCGGAAAGCTCATATAGCTTTTTTTCTGTAATGAGCATCTCTTCCGCCGAAAGTGCAAAAAGGTTCTCTTTTACGGTATCAATAGGCGTCATAGCAGTCCCGAAAGAAGTGCGTAGGAATCCGAAAGAAATTCCTTCATCTCCTCAGCGTCAAGCGCACGGTGAGAAAGGAGTGCCAAAGAGCAAACATATTTCGCCACCTCTTTTTCCTTATCACCGAAGCGACCGTCTGCAAGTCCCTTGATGACGGGCGAGGCAGTATTTAAAATCAAGGTGGCTTCGGTAGGCATAGAGGGCATATCGGGCGCGTACATGCGCATCATTTCCTCCATGCGGCGGCTCTCTTCGGAAACCGTCAAAACAGCAGGAACAGTCGTGTCGGCAAAGCACTCTTGCTTTACTGAAAGTTCTTTGCCTTCCTTTCCGAACGCTTTAAAGAGCTCATCAAGATGCTCGTTGCGTTCCTCGGTAGCATCACCGTCACGCAAAGCGTCGGTATCTGCATCCACACGGATAAATTTCACGCTCTCGTATTGCTCAAGCATTTGGAAAAAGCGTTCGTCAAGCAATGAATCCGCGACAAAAACAGTCGCACCTCTTGCCGTATACATTGAAATGTACTGTGCCTGTAAAACGGCATCGGTGGCATAGTAAAGAGTCTTCTTCTCGCCTGCTGCCTCGACCGCCTCGGAAACGGTCACTCTCTTTCCGTCCGAAAGGGTCAAGAGCAAACCGTCCTTTGCCTGGTCATAAAAGCTCTTTTCACAAACGGCGGCATATTCGGCAAAGGTCTTGACGTCCTTCCAGATCTCCTCATAATGCTCGCGCTCGTTCTTTGCCATTTTGGCAAGCTTATCCGCAACCTTTTTTGCAATATAGCGGGAAAGCTTTGCAACGTAGGCACTGTTCTGCAAGTAGCTGCGTGACACGTTCAAGGGGAGCTCGGGGCAGTCTAAAACACCGCGAAGCATGAGCAAATACTCGGGAAGGACCTCCTTGATGTTTTCCGCAACGAACACTTGGTTATAAAAGAGCTTTACCTTTCCCTCAAGGCTCTCGTAATTCTCCTTCAGCTTGGGGAAATAAATGATGCCCTTGAAGCAAAGCGGATAATCCGCATTCAAATGCAGATGGAAAATGGGCTCGCTATATTCACGGAAGACCTTGGTATAAAACTCATTATATTCCTCATCCGTAATTTCAGAAGCCTTTTTTTGCCAAAGCGGGGTGATATCATTGATGGGGGCAGGCGCAGACTTTTCACCGTCGGAAGACGCATCTTCCTCCTTGTCTTCATCGGTCAAAAAGATTTCGACCGGCATAAACGCACAGTATTTATCAAGGATCTCACGGAGCTTTGCTCCCTCAAGATACTCTTCGCCGTCTTCGTTTAAGTGCATAATGACTGAGGTACCGCGAGAATGGGTAGCTTCACCGTCGATCTCGTAGCTTCCGTCCTCGGTACAAGTGAAGTGGACGGCAGGCGTGCCTTCATAGGAGGCAGTCACCACCTCGACCGTATCTGCAACCATAAAGGCAGAATAGAAGCCAAGACCGAAATGACCGATGATGCCACTTCCCTCTGCTTCCTTTTCACCCTCGTACTTTTGAATAAACTCAAGCGCGCCCGAGAGTGCCATATTGCAGATATACTTTTCAAGCTCCTCCTCGGTCATGCCGATACCGTTATCGGTGACGGTCAAGGTTTTAAGGCTTCGACTGAAGCTGACATCGATACGGTAAGGCACGCCGTCTGCTTCATACTTACCAAGAGAAGCTAAGCGGCGGAGCTTGGTCACCGCATCCGATGCATTGGAAACGATCTCTCGGAGAAAGATCTCCTTTTCCGAATACAACCATTTTTTTATGATGGGAAATATATGCTCGGTTTCAACAGAAATCCCGCCTTTTTTCTTTTCTTCCATTTGTGTACCGTCCTTTCGGCGGTCGCGAACTGCCGCCAATAATACTATATCACTATATATTATAATCTATTATTCACCGAAGCGCAAGGGGATTTCAGAACTTTTTTCACTTTGTCAAAATTTTCGGGAATTTCTCAATTTTTTTTAATTTTTTCAAAAACATTCTTGACAAAATGCAAAAAGCGTGCTATTATCATTTCATAAAGCGATGAACGAAAACAAGTAGTCGGATACAATAGCCTCTACAGAGAGCCGTCGGTTGCTGCGAGACGGAGTGGCTGTATACGGTGAATACATTTCGCGAGCTGACTGCCGAAAACACAGTTTTGTGTCAGGTATGTACGGGAGCGCCCGTGATTGCGCGGGGATATGCTTGTATCCCAAAAGGTCGTATCCGTGAGGATGCGATAAAATGAGGTGGTACCACGGAATAGCATCCGTCCTCTGTTTTGCGGGGGACGGATTTTTTGTTTGCCATGTCCGCCACTCGCCCTACAAAAACGGAAAGGAAACAATTATCATGGCAACATCAGCAATTATCCTCACAGCAATTCTTCTCGTCTGCTTTTTCGGTCTTATGATCGGCGTTGGTGTTTACTGCCGCCGTCACGCTACCGACGTCAACGGATTTGTCCTTGGCGGCAGAAGCGTCGGTCCTTGGCTGACCGCCTTCGCCTTCGGTACATCCTACTTTTCTGCCGTTATTTTCGTTGGATACGCAGGACAGTTCGGCTGGAACTTCGGTCTTGCATCCACATGGATCGGTCTTGGAAACGCCTTCATCGGATCGCTTCTTGCATGGTCGATCTTAGGAAGACGCACCCGTCTTATGACCCAGCATATCGGCAGTAAGACGATGCCCGACTTCTTCTCTAAGCGCTTCGGCTCGGAAAAGCTGAAGGTTGCGGCATCCTTTATTGTTTTCGTCTTTCTTATTCCCTACACCGCTTCCCTCTACAACGGACTTTCCAGCCTCTTTAACATTGCCTTCTCTGTCCCTTACTGGCTTTGCATTTTGGTAATGGCTGTCCTTACAGGTGTTTATGTCATCTTTGGCGGATACATGGCGACTGCGATCAACGATTTCATTCAGGGCGTCATCATGCTCGGCGGTATCGTTGCTGTCATTGCCGCGGTCTTAAACGCCAACGGCGGTCTTTCGGAAGCCATCATCAAGCTTTCGCAGGTGGATAGCGGCACCGCCTTTGAGGGTGCTTACGCCTCCTTCCTCGGTCCGAATCCCGTATTCCTTCTCTTCGTCGTACTCCTGACCTCGCTTGGCACCTGGGGACTCCCTCAGATGGTGGGTAAATTTTACTCCATCAAGAACGAGGATGCCGTCAGAAAGGGCACCATTATTTCTACTGTTTTTGCCATCGTGGTGGCAGGCGGTTGCTACTTCCTCGGCGGTTTTGGCAGACTCTACGCCGATCTGCTTCCCGCAAACTTCGGCTTTGACTCCATCATCCCCACCATGCTTTCTACCCTTCCCGATGTCATCATCGCCGTCGTGATCATGCTGGTCCTTGCCGCATCGATGTCGACGCTTTCTTCCCTCGTTTTGACCTCGGCTTCTACGCTGACGCTCGACGTCATTATGCCCTACTTTGTGAAGAAGAACGCAACGCAGAAGAAGTCCCTTTTCATCATGCGTATCTTTATCGTGTTCTTCATCGCCGTTTCCGCCGTGATCGCGATCCTCAAGGACATGTTCCCCAACTTTACATTTATCGCACAGATGATGGGTGTTTCGTGGGGTGCTTTGGCAGGCGCCTTCCTCGCCCCCTTCCTCTACGGTCTTTACAGCAAAAAGATCACCCGTGCATCGGTTGCCGTTTGCTTCGTATACGGTGTAGGTCTTGAAGTCATCCAGCTCCTGTTTATGACCAAAGCAATTCTCCTTCCCGAGAGCGGCTTTATCCACTTTGTCTTCCAAAACTCTCTCTACTCCGGCGTTTTCGCGATGTTAGGGGGTCTTATCATTGCTCCCATCGTCAGCCTCTTTACCAAGAAGCAGGATCCCTCTGAGCTGGATGCAATCTTCTCCTGCTATGACAAAAAGGTGCTCGTTAATGCGACGGACGCTCTTCACTCCGGAGAAGAGGTCGACGGCTGAATATTTTTTGAAAAAAATCCCTTTTCTTTTCCCTAATCGGTTGACTTTTCTCAAAGAATATGATAAAATATGTTCGTATGAAAATCAAATGAGGAGATTTCACCATGAAAAGAATCAAGACCATTGAAACCAGAGATATGAGCAAGTCGGTAAAGAACGGCGGTTGTGGCGAGTGCCAGACCTCCTGCCAGTCCGCTTGCAAGACTTCTTGCGGCGTTGCCAACCAGCAGTGCGAAAACGCAAAGAAGGATAACTGAGTTTCGACTGCCGGGGGCTGTCGCAGATGATTGCGACAGCCCCTTCCCTTTTCACATTCAAAGAAAGGATTTCTCATGGTACATCAATATAAGCTGAACGGCTACAACATCGTCCTTGACACCGCCTCGGGCTCCGTCCACGCGGTCGACGAGGTCGCTTACGATATTATCGCTTTATACAAAGAAAAAACGCCCGACGAGATCGTGTCGGTCATTCTCGCAAAATATCCCGAGGATGAAACCATCACGAAGGAGGATATCCTTGACTGTATTGAGGACGTCCGTGCTCTGGAAGCTGCAGGTAAGCTTTTCTCGGAGGACAAATACGAATCCTTGGCTTACAACTACAAAGCCAACACGAATGTGGTCAAGGCACTTTGCTTGCACGTGGCGCACACCTGCAACCTCAACTGCTCCTATTGCTTTGCAAGCCAAGGAAAATATCAAGGTGAGCGTGCGCTCATGACCTTTGAGGTCGGTA
>SVTN01000054.1 GCA_015063765.1 Oscillospiraceae bacterium
CGTCGTGCCAGCCCTTTCCCTCGGTGTAGTTCATCACGAACATGTGATCGGTAAAAATATGACCGAAGCCGAGCTTCTGCCCCTTTGCGGGCTTTGCCTTGGGGGATGTCGTTTTTTCAATTTTGATATTCAGCATTTTCTTGCCTTCTTTCGAATTATTCTGCGTAGTTATAACCCGTTTCGATCGCCTTGAGGTTGATCTCAAGAAGATCGGCGTGCTTTGCCGAAACGACCTTCGAGAGTGCATCACGGATGCCGTCGAAGGAAACCATACCCGTTTCCTTGATAAGCTTGCCCACCATGATCATGTTGGCAAGCGTCGGGAAGCCTGCGTCCTTGGCAAGACGGGTGGCGGGGATGTAATACGCATCCACATCGGTGCGCTCCACCTTGCGCTCGATCAGCGTGGAATCCACAAAGATCTTGCCGCCCGCAACGGTCGCATCCTCATACTTATCAAGAGAAGGAAGGTTCATGACCATCAGAACGTCGGGGTTGGAAACGATAGGAGAGCCGACAGGCTCGTCGCTGATGATGACCGAGCAGTTTGCGGTACCGCCGCGCATTTCGGGGCCGTAGGAGGGGAGCCAGCTGAGCTGCTTACCCTCAAGAAGTCCCTTATACGCGAGGAATTTGCCTGCGAACAGAACGCCCTGTCCGCCGAAGCCTGCAATCAAAAGATTGGTCGTTTTCATTGTGCGTCCTCCTCCTTGGTCTTATCGCGGTATACGCCGAGAGGATAGTAGGGGATCATCTTCTCCTCCACCCACTCAAGCGCCTTATCGGGCGTCATACCCCAGTTGGTGGGGCAGGAGGAAACGACCTCGATGAGAGAGAAGCCGCGTCCTTCAACCTGGTTGCGGAATGCCTTGAGGATTGCCTTTTTGGCGTTCTTGACATTCTTCACGTTGTTGACAGCAACACGCTCGATATAGGTAGGTGCGTCAAGTGCGGAAAGAAGCTCCGCGACCTTAACGGGAAGACCCGTCAGCTTGGGGTCGCGTCCGTAGGGCGAGGTCTGGGTGACCTGACCGGGAAGGGACGTGGGTGCCATCTGACCGCCCGTCATGCCGTAAATGGCATTGTTGACGAAGATGATGGTGATGTTTTCGTTTCTGGCAGCGGCGTGTACCGTTTCTGCCATACCGATGGAAGCCAAGTCGCCGTCACCCTGATAGGTGAAAACGATATTGTCGGGGCGACCTCTCTTGATACCCGTTGCGACAGCGGGAGCACGTCCGTGCGCCGCTTCGATCATATCGCAGGTAAAGTAGTCGTACGCCATAACGGCACAGCCAACGGGGGCAACGCCGATGCACTTCCCTTCAATGCCGAGCTCGTCGATCGCCTCTGCGACCAAGCGGTGAATGATACCGTGGGTGCAGCCGGGGCAGTAATGGAAGGGGATATCCGCTAAGGATTTGGGTTTTTCAAATACAACGCTCATTGCTTATTCTCCTTTCACCATCGCCTCGATCTTGGCATAGACCTCTTCGGGCGTGGGAATCATACCGCCTGCGCGGTTGCAAAGGGACACAGGTCTTGCACAACGGATGGCAAGCTCGATATCCTCGATCATCTGACCCATCGAAAGCTCGACGGAAAGAAACGCCTTGACCGTCTTTGCCGCCTCGGCAAACGCACGCTTGGGGAAGGGCCAAAGGGTGATGGGACGGATCATACCGACACGCATACCGTTGGCACGTGCTTCGTTGACCGCGTTCTTTGCAACGCGCGAAGCAATACCGAAGGCAACCACGCAATACTCGGCGTCTTCCATGAGGTAAGACTCGTACATGGCTTCCGTTTCTTCGATCTTGGCATAACGCTCATAGCGCTTGAAGTTCTCTTCCTCTAGCTTTTCGGGCTTGAGGAACAGGGAGTTGACGATGTTGTGGGGGCGCTTGCACTCGGTACCCGTCAAAGCCCAGGGCTTCGGGAAGGTACGGGTCTCGCCCGAGGGAAGCTCTACAGGCTCCATCATCTGACCCATCGTACCGTCAGCCAGGATCATCGAGGTCATGCGGTATTCGTCCGCCTTCTCGAAGCCGAGCACGGTAAGGTCAGCCATTTCCTGCACCGATGCAGGGGCATAAACGAGCATATGGTAGTCGCCGTGACCGCCGCCGCGTGTTGCCTGGAAATAGTCGGACTGGGAGGGCTGAATGCCGCCAAGACCGGGGCCGCCGCGCTGTACATTGACAACGAGGGCGGGAAGATCCGAGCCTGCGAGATAGGAAAGACCCTCGCTCTTCAGGGAAATTCCGGGGCTGGAGGAGGAGGTCATGACGCGAAGACCTGCGCCTGCAACGCCGTAGACCATATTGATCGCGGAGATCTCACTCTCTGCCTGAAGGAATACGCCGCCGATCTTGGGCATGCGCTTTGCCATGTATGCGGCGATCTCGGTCTGGGGGGTGATGGGATAGCCGAAATAGTGACGGCATCCTGCAAGGATCGCCGCCTCGGCGATCGCTTCGTTACCCTTCATAAGTACTTTAGCCATTGTCTTTCCTCCTTATTTCTCGACGCGGATGACGCAATCGGGGCACATGGTTGCGCAGAAGGCACAGCCAATGCACTTGGATTCATCGGTCATCTCTGCAGGAGAATGTCCTTTTTTGTTGATCTTGTCCTTTGCGATCACAAGGATCTTCTTGGGGCAGGCGGAAACGCAAAGTCCGCAGCCCTTGCAAAGGTCGGTGTCAAATGTCACTTTAGCCATTTTAAAATCCGTCCTTTATGTTATTTTTTTCTGTAAGCGTAAATGGAATGCTTCGGGAAGCGCATCTGCTAAACGCGCATCCGATGCGGTGAAGAGCAGCGGAAGCCCCGTGATGCTTGAGAGCCGTTCGGCTTCCCCTTGCATCGCAAGAACGTCCTCCGCCTTCGTTTCTTCGCCAAGGTTTGAGTTGTGTACGATGGCGGTAAAGGGGATCTTCCCCGCTACCTCAATTTCCCTCATCACCTCAAGCGCCGCTTCGGCGTTGGGGGTTAAGGGGCGGTAGAAGTTGGCGACGAAAATGCTTTCATAGTTTCCTTCCTCGAGAATGGCAGGGGCGTATCTGCCGAGTGCCAGAGCGCCGCGGTCATCACCGCCCACGTCAAGCACCGCATAGCGGCTCTTGTCACCCGTGAGGGCGTACAGCTCCGCGGGCAGGGCGGGCAGGTCAACGTTGCTGTTGGCGTAGGCGGAGGAGATCAGGCGAATGCCCGCCCTCTCGAAATCCTCTGCGCTGTCCTTGGTACGGAAATAAGGGTTGACGATGTCAAGGTCGGCAATCGTCACGGGTAACCCCATTTCTGCAAGATGTAACGCATAGTTTACAGCAATGTTGGTTTTTCCGCTGCCGTAGTGTCCCGAAAAAAGGGTCACGCGTTTTGGTTTCATATTCATTTTTCTTGGCTGAATTACAGCTTGTTGCGAATGATCTTTCCGCTCGTCGTTTTGGGAAGCTCCTCACGGAAGACGACGATACGGGGATATTTGTAGGGAGCCGTCTTTTTCTTAACGTAGTCTTGGATCTCCTTTTTGAGGTCATCCGAGGGCTCTGTGCCCTTGGTCAAGACGATAGACGCCTTAACGACCTGACCGCGAACGGGGTCGGGAGCGGCGGAAACACCGCACTCAAGAACGTAAGGCAGCTCCATAATAACGTTTTCGATCTCAAAGGGACCGATGCGGTAGCCCGAGGACTTGATGACGTCGTCGACTCTGCCGACGTACCAATAGAAGCCTTCTTCATCGCGCCATGCGGTATCGCCCGTATGGTAAAGGCCGTCATGCCATGCTTCCAGCGTTTTTTCCTCGTCGAGGTAGTAGCCTGCAAACAGACCGCAGGGTGCACCGTTTTCGGTATGTACCACGATCTCACCCGTTTCACCGATGCCGACGCTCTTGCCGTCGGGGTCAACGATATCCACATCATAGAGAGGCACAGGCTTACCCATAGAGCCGAGCTTGTGCGCGTCGCCGATGAGGTTACCGATCATCAAGGTACCCTCGGACTGACCGAAGCCCTCCATGATCTTGACGCCCATGAGCTTTTCGAGCTGACGGAAGACCTCGGGGTTGAGCGCCTCGCCTGCCGTGGTGGCACGCTCCACCGACGTCATATCGTACTTGCTGATGTCCTGCTTGATCATCATGCGGTACATGGTCGGAGGTGCGCAGAAGGTGGTGATGTGATATTTTGCGAAGAGAGGCAGAATATCTGCCGCCGAGAAGCGGTCAAAGTCGTAAACGAAGGTCGCACCCTCCGCCATCCACTGACCGTAGAGCTTGCCCCACATTGCCTTTGCCCAGCCCGTATCCGAGATGGTAAAGTGCAAGCCCTCGGGGTTGACACCGTGCCAATACTTGGCGGTGAGGAAATGACCGAGCGCGTACTTGTAATTGTGCGCGGCGATCTTGGGATAGCCCGTGGTGCCCGAGGTAAAGAACATCAGCATGAGGTCCGAGCCGCACGCCGTTTCCTCGGTTCTGTTAAAATGCGTGCTGTAAAGCTTGTATTCCTCGTCGAAGCTACGCCAGCCCTCTCTTTTGCCGCCGACCATAATGCGGTTGACGACTGCGGGGCACTCGGCAAGTGCCGCTTCGGCTTCAAGGACAGTTTCCTCGTCCGAAGTGCAAAGAAGTGCCGAAACGCCTGCCGCACTAAAGCGGTAGGAGAAGTCGTGGGACTTTAACTGATTGGTTGCGGGGATGGCGATAGCGCCGAGCTTGTTCAGACCCAGCATTGCAAACCAGAATTGGTAATGGCGCTTGAGCACCAGCATGACTCTGTCGCCCTTCTTGATGCCGAGCGATTTGAAGTAGTTTGCGCACTGTGCCGATGCACGCTTCATGTCCTTAAAGGTAAAGCGACGCTCGTTTTTCTCCTTGTCGAGATACAGCATTGCCAGCTTATCGGGCTTGGTTTCAGCGAGCGTATCGACGATATCGTAAGCAAAGTTGAAGCTTTCGGGATTTTTGAAGGAGATCTTCTTAAGGACGCCGTTTTCATCCTCCTCGGTGTCCACCCACTTGTCGTAAACGCGCTCTATCTCTTCAAGCGACGCCTTGCGGCGCGGCTTATCGACAACGGCAGCCTTTGCCTTTTCGAGCTCGGGAATGGGCTCACCCGAGGGATTGAGCACCATGGCATAGAAGGTGCAGTCGCTACCGCCTACTGCCTTCATGCCGTGAGGGGTCGAGCTGTCGTAATAGATGCTGTCGCCCTCGTGGAGCGTGACCTTATAATCACCGACCTGCACGCAAAGCGAGCCCGAAATGACGATATCGCACTCCTGACCGTCGTGGGTCGTCAGCTCAATCTCGGCATCCTCGGCGCTTGCCGCGGCTCTGACAAACAGAGGCTCGGCAATACGGTTGCGGAAGGCAGATGCAAGGTTGTAATACACCATGCCGTGCGCCTGCTCGATGCGCTGTCCCTCTCCGCTTCTCGTCACGGTGTAAGCGGCAAGGCGAGGGCTCGTACCCTCGATAATATCGGTGACGTCGACGTTAAATGCCTGGGCGCAGCGGTAGATGAAGGCGAAGTTCAAGTCGCTCTCGCCCTTTTCGCACGCAAGGTACTCCGCCTCGCTGACACCCGTCTTTTTCGCCATCTCGCGGACGGTCAGCTGCTCGATCTCACGAAGCTCGCGGATACGCGCCGCCATTTCCTTGATCTTGGCATCAAGACTCATGTTCCGGTTGTTCATATTCGCTCCTTAATCCGAGGGGGAAAAGAATAAACAAAGCCCGCCTCAAAGACGTAAAATACTTTGAGACGAGCTATAATCTCTTATATCCCGCGGTACCACTCAAATTGCGTCCCTTCGGACACCACTCTCGGACTCCTCTAAGCCCTATGCCTTAACGCAGCAATCACGGAGAGGTTCTACGGTACTCGTAAGAGCACTTTCTTCCTCTCGGCTCGGAAGCTACAAGCAAAAGCGAGGTCTTTACCGACTCACACCACACGTCGGCTCTCTGCAAAAGCCATATGCTCTGCCCTCTTCGTCACAGCCTTTTATTCTTTTGTAGTATCAGTATAACAAGTCTTTTTCCTTTTGTCAAGGGTTTTTTCATTTTTTTATATCCTTAAATATAAAAATTTGTCGAATTTATCAAAGCTTGTTATGCATGATTTTGCCGCTGATGGTCTTGGGAAGCTCGTCACGGAATACAACGATACGGGGATACTTGTAGGGTGCCGTATGCGTCTTAACGTACTCTTGGATCTCTTTTTTCAGCTCCTCGGAGGGTTCTGTGCCCTTGGTCAGAACGATGGACGCCTTGACGACCTGCCCTCTCACCTCGTCCGGCTCGGCGGAAACACCGCACTCGAGGACGTAAGGAAGCTCCATGATAACGTTTTCAATCTCGAAGGGACCGATGCGGTAGCCCGAGGACTTGATGACGTCGTCGATACGGCTGACGTAATGGAAGAAGCCGTCCTCGTCGCGCCATGCAACGTCGCCCGTGTGGTACATACCGTCGTGCCATGCTTCGTGTGTTTTTTCTTCATCGCCGTAGTAGCCGAGGAAAAGACCGCAGGGCACATACTTGTCGGTGCGCACGACGATCTCGCCGTTTTCACCGATGCCGACGCTGTTGCCGTCCGCATCCACGATATCGATATCGTAAAGCGGCATCGCTCTGCCCATAGAGCCGAGCTTGGGAGTCGTTCCTGCCATGTTGGCGATGGTAAGGGTGGTCTCGGTCTGACCGAAGCCCTCCATGATGGAAAGTCCCGTTGCCTTTTTAAACTGCGAGAAGACCTCGGGATTGAGCGCCTCGCCCGCCGTGGTCGCATGGCGGATGGAGGAGAGATCGTACTTCGACAGATCCTCCTTGATCAGCATGCGGTACATCGTAGGCGGTGCGCAGAATGTCGTGATATGGTATTTGGAGAAGAGAGGCAGGATCTCTGCGGCATGGAAGCGGTCAAAGTCATAGGTAAAGACCGCGCCCTCCGCCATCCACTGTCCGTAAAGCTTGCCCCAAAGCGCCTTGCCCCAGCCCGTTTCGGAGATGGTGAGGTGCAGGTCGGAGGGACGGATATCATGCCAATATCTTGCCGTCGGGAAATGACCGAGCGCATACTTATAGCTGTGGGCAGCGATCTTGGGATAGCCCGTCGTGCCCGAGGTAAAGAACATCAGCATGGGGTCGGAGCCGCATGCGGTCTCCTCGGTGCGCGCGTAATGAGTGCTGAAGAGGGTGTACTCATCCTCAAAGGAATGCCAGCCCTCGCGCTTGCCGCCCACCATGATCTTGGTTTCAAGCGTGGGGGATTCCTTGGCGGCAAGATCGATCTCCTCTGCCGTACCGTCGGTACCGACGCAAAGGATCGCCTTAACGCCCGCAGCATTGAAGCGGTAAGAAAAATCGTGGGACTTTAACTGATTGGTCGCAGGGATCGCAACGGCACCCAGCTTATGAAGACCGAGGATGGCGAACCAGAAGGTGTAGTGACGCTTAAGCACCAGCATAACTCTGTCGCCCTTTTCGATGCCGAGCGACTTGAAGTAGTTGGCGGCACGGGCAGAGGCGCGTTTGATGTCACGGAAGGTGAAGCGGCGCTCGACCATGTTTGCATCAAGATGAAGCATTGCCAGCTTATCGGGGTACTTGTCGGCAAGCGCATCCACCGTGTCAAAGGCGAAATTGTACTTTTCCTCGTTTTCAAAGGCGATATCGGTGAGAACACCCTTTTCGTCCTCGGTGCACTTGATAAAATCGCTGATGAGCAGCTTTTCGCGTCTGCCCGAAACGGCAATGCTCTCCACGTGCTCGCTCTCGTCCGTACCTTCTTCGCCGGGAAGAACGACAGCGCAGAACACACAGTCCTGTCCGCCAACGGCGATCATGCCGTGCGGCGTGCCGCTCTCATAGTAGATGCTGTCGCCCTCCTCCAAGACGACGGTATGGTCGCCGACCTGAACCTTCAGAGAACCCGAAATGACAAGGTCAAACTCCTGTCCGCCGTGGGTCGTCAAGTGGATGGGCTTGTTTTGCAGCTCTTCCGAATATTCATAGCGCACGTAATAGGGCTCTGCGATCTTGTTGCGGAAGTTCGGCGCGAGGTTGGAAATCTCAATGCCGTCCTCCTTTGCCGTCAGCTGTCCCTTGCCGCGTCGAGTTACCGTATACGAGGAAAGCTTTGCGCTTTTACCCTCAAGCAGATCACTCATATCCACGCCAAAGACCTGCGCGCATTTGTGGATGAAGGTAAAGGGAAGGTCGCTCTCGCCCTTTTCATACGACAGATAAAGAGCTTCTTCCATGTCCGTCTTTTCCGCCATTTCTGCGGTCGTAAATCCTAAGATCTCACGCAGATCGCGAATACGGGACGCTACCTCCATCAAGGAATTTTCCATGTTCTTCATGATCGTGTTCTCCTTTCGTAGAAATTTAAAATGTTAGAATTTGAAATAAAAAGATCCGTCTCAAAGAATTCTTTGAGACGGATCGTAAAAATCCGCGGTACCACTCAAATTGCGCCCATATGAACGCCACTCATCAAGCTCTAACAAGCTCTGTGCTTTAACGCAGCCATACGGAAAACCCTACTTGCTCACGCTTTGGGATCTTCGGCTCGGAAGTGATAAAATGGAGGCATGCTTGCTGTCGGATTTCCACCGTCACCGACTCTCTGTAAGGGCATTTGCCGCATTCGTCTTCGTCATAGCCTTTGTAAATTATAGCAAGATTATAACACCGCTTTTTTCATTTGTCAAGGGGTTTTTTCAAATTTTTTGACTTTTTTTCAGAAGTTCACGTGCGTGAGATCTGCAATGATCTTATTCATCTCGCCGAGATGCTCGTAAACGATGTCGGCAAGATGCAACTGGCATCGTGCTCTGACAAGATTATGCCCACGGTACAGCGTCTTAAAATACTGGTCGCCCGTGATGTAGTCGTCAAGGAAGCGCACCGCAAGCTCAAGCGTCATGGTGAAGACACCGAGAGAGAGCGTTTTTATCTCAATAGGTGTCAATGTCGAACCAAGCGCGGAAAGGAAGCCCTCCGCAAAGGCACGGAAGCGATCCATATCAAGAGAAACAAGCGAAAGGTCCTTTTCGTCCTCTGCCGCAGTATTGGCGGCAAAGCGGATGGCATCACCGAAATCGTACGCCACAAGTCCCGGCATAACGGTATCGAGATCAATGACCGTCTTAGCTTCCCCCGTATCCTTGTCAAAAAGCACGTTGTTGATCTTGGTGTCGTTATGGGTCACGCGCAGGGGGATCTCTCTTGAATCGATCAGCTCATTGAGGCGGCAGGCGAGAGAGCGATAGGCGCGAATGCGTGCGATCTCCGGTTCCACCTCGTCCACGCGACCGCAGGGGTCTTCGTTTACGTGGCGCAAAAGAACCGCAATACGGCTTCTCGTGTCGTGGAAGCCGGGGATGGTTTCATAGAGAGATGTCGCATCGAAATCCGAAAGCATGGTCTGAAATGTGCCGAACGCCTCTCCCGCCGAGCGAAGCACGAAAAGATCGCTGCAGGCGTTGTGCGTCACGGTATTGGGAACGTACTCGGAAACGCGCCAGAAGCCTTGATCCTCCATGTAGTAGTTCTTCCCCGCCACAGTATGTGCGAAATGCATCACGCCGTCACGGCTCTTTCCCTCCGCCTCCAGCTTGTCGGCGATGTGAGTCGTGATCTTCTCAATGTTTTTCATGATGCGCTTGGGGCTCTTAAACACAAAGATGTTAAGCTTTTGAAAGACGAAGCGCCGCTCGCCCTCCTCTGTCACCATTGTAACGTCATAGGACTGGTTGATGTTGCCGTTGCTGATTACCGTGTAGTCTTTGATGTCGCCCGAGAGACAAAAGATCTCTGCGATCTCCGAAAACTTTTGCTGCATCAAGCACCTCCGTAAAGTTACTGTAATACCATTATACAACAAAGTTTCAAAAAAAGCAAGCGGTAAAAAATTGACAGCCCTTTAAGCGCCGATCGCGCAGCCAAACAGCCGCTCGGCGTTTTTATAAAAGATACATTCCTTTTCTTCTTCGGTAAGATCAAGCGCTGCAAAGCGAGTAAGCTCCTCGTCAAGGCGCCACATGGGGTAATCGGTGGCGAAAAGCACCCTTTCCTTGCCGTAGGCACGGATGATCTCGGTTGCCCTCTCGGGCGAAAGAGCATAAAGCGAGGAGGAGGTGTCAACATAAAAATTCTTATAGGAGGTCAAAAGACCGACAGCCTCATCCCAAACCGACCAGCCGCCGAAATGCGCACCGATCACCGTAAGCGTCGGGAACACCGAAAGCACGGAGGAAAGGCGGCGGGGATTGGAAAAATCGTATCTGTGGTCGCCTGCATGCACGAGCACGGGGAGTCTTCCCTCACACAGCTCGTAGATCTTCATGCATTTGGGAGAGTCTACTCTGAATTTTTGAATATCGGGATGCAGCTTGACCCCGTGCAGTCCGAGAGAAATAATATGCTCAATATCCTCTTTCAGCGTTTCGCTGTCGGGGTGTACCGTTCCAAGCCCGAGGAAGCGACCGCCGCTCTCTCTCGCGGTTTCGGCGATAAAGCGATTGATGCTTTCAGCCTGATGCGGCGTTGTCGCGACCGAAAAGATCACGCCGCCCGAAATGCCTGCCGCGTCGTGCACCGAAACAAGGTCGGAAAGAGTTCCGCGGTATACAAGCGGCAGGTCGTAAAAGGCACCCGTCCCTTTCACCGCGCGCGATGCGATGGCATCGGGATAAATATGGCAATGGCAGTCAATGCGCTTCATGATGTTCTCCTTAGATGGCTTCTATTTTGTAAGAATACCACTCGA